>NZ_NOLI01000290.1:0-3407 GCF_002245975.1 Nostoc sp. 'Peltigera membranacea cyanobiont' 213
AAGCCGATGTAACGAGCTTTTCCCTGACGCACTACCTCAGCGAGTGCCGTCATGGTTTCTTCTAAAGGCGTATTTTGAATCGTAGCGATGGCATTGGTACAGATCAACGTATGTCAAAAACCCAAAAGAATTTTGACTTCTAGACAATGATCAAAAAAGCGATCGCTTTTAAGCATCTGCCCGAAAAAGATATTTATGTCCAATTAATAAATTCTTACAATTTGGGACTCGTATTTCCCATAGATTTGGTGTACCTTGTTAATTCTGTGCAAATTATTTATACCTATCTTCTTGCAGCTTTACTCAGACAAATTTTAAGTCAATGCCTTCAAGGGAACAGCCAATGAAAACTTCTAATGATACAGATACCAAGAAGATCATCAAAAAATCCGACAAGCTTACCCTGAGACAGATGAAGCTAATTGAGGAGGCTGAAGACCAACAACTTCTAGCTAATACTGTCAATTCTCCAGCCCCTGTGGTTGAGGTTGAGGAGAAACCAGTAGCGATTTCAGAGCCTAGAATTCCTGACTATATTCCACTGCTTGACAATCCTCCAGTACAATCGGTGGGCAACTCTGGCTGGCAGGTTTCTGATGTCTGGCGAGATATTCGGGTAGATGATTTTTGTAATTAAAGCAGGCAATTTGTATTCCCAGACGGTTCTGCATCAAGGCGGTTGCAATTATCCATGATCCGAATCTTAGAGATTGAGGGACAGGCACGAAGTAAGGGAGAAAAGTTTTCCCGAAGGCATACTTGTGCAGCAATACCTCAATACTTCGTTAAAACGATAATATGCAACCGCCTGAGCAACTTTTGTAAACTATCTTTGCACCAAGTCAAAGTTATAGTTGCATTGTGTCTATAATAAGTTACGGCTAACTATAACTGAAAGTTAGCACCCTGTAAATGGTTATCGCTTGGATTACGCATCAAAGACGATACCAAAGACAAGCAAAATTCATCGGCAACGCAATAGTTTTTATTCCGTTGCCAACATGCACCCTCCGCGATCGCATGTTGGTGAAAGTGTTGTATATCAAGGGAAGTAGTGTTAATCGGAGTTTATCTCGGATAAAAGATAAGGGTATCTTATTTTGTGTTGTGGGTGCGATCGGGTATGATGGTTGAAGTCGCAAGTCGGAGGTCGCAAGTCGCAAGTAAGAATGAAGAGTCCTGAGTTGAAAGACTGCCCACAAGGGACGGGGCATTTACCGAGTGTGGAAGTACTGAGTATGGTAAACAGAAGTAAAAAAGGTAAAAGCAGTGAGTGAAAATGGAGACAAAAGCATTAGTATCACTGACAGAACAAAAGCTTTTGCAATTAGAATTATCAAAGCTTGTAGCTTTCTTGATGAAAAACCGGGTGTTTGCCGTACCCTTTCTAAGCAACTGTTACGTTCTGGTACCAGTATTGGTGCTAATGTACACGAATCTCGTTCGGCTCAGTCTGATAAAGACTTCTTGCACAAAATGGAAATAGCTCTTAAGGAAGCACAAAACAAGTCGCAACTAGAAAGTCGCAAGTCGCAAGTAAAGTTAGAAGTCCTTAATTTTAATGGTGTAGCTAAAAAAGTGGCGTATCTTATATCTTAATTTTAAACTCCCGATTTTAATTGTAAGTAAGTAACTTGCGACTTGCGACTTGCGACTTGCGACTTCAACTGAGTACTGGTTGGAAATTTTAATTGAATCTGAAGTTGTTGAAAAAGGTAAATTTGATTCGTTGCTTCAAGAAACTAAGGAAATAGTGAGGATACTCATTGCTTCTACTCGCAAAATTAAAGAGAGATTGAATGGCAGCAAATCCAACGGCAGGAGGATGGAAGCGGCAAGCGAGAATTAATAGTTTAACTCCGAATAAAGAATAAATATATTTTCATAGCTTTAATAACAAGACAATTACTTGCGACCTGCGACTTGCGATCTGCAACTTCTAATTGGTATTACTTGCGACTTGCGACTTGCGACTTGCGACTTGCGACTTGCGACTTGCGACTTGGAGAGCTTTTTCAAATGGATGTGTTACACGTATCCTGAAATTATTGCTACTAATCCCACACTGGGGATAAAACTGGAAAAAGTACCACTGCCACCAGCCCAGAGTTTAACCCCAGAACAAATGGAACAGGTTTGGTCAGCGTTGGAATTGCTGGGAGAAACAAAGCAACGGGATACAGCACTGGTTCACATTCTGAGTCATGGACTCCGGGCAGGGGAAGTTGTACAGCTAAATGTTGGCTCATTTGATGGCAAGCTGCTATTTTTACCAGACACCAAAACCAATGAACCACGCTTAGTTCCACTGCGAAAAGAGAGTCGGGAAGTTTTAGCAGAGTATTTGCAATTGCGCTCACAGCAAGGAGAGGTTTTGACCAGCCTCAGTCCATTGATGATTTCACACCATGCTTCATACAAGGGTGAACGCTTGAGTTATCACGGCATTTACTTTGCTATAGAAAAAATCGGTGAACTTGCTCAAATTGAAGATTTGCATCCTCACTCCTTTCGTCACACCTACGCTACTGATTTATTGCTATTGGGAGTTGACCCCAGCCATGCCCGTAAGCTAACAGGGCATCAAAGCGAGAAAGCGTTTCGGCGGTATACGCTTCGCAGCGAACAAGAAGCTGCGATCGCTGCTTACTATCGTGCGATTGGCGAAGAAGCGGAGTAAGGTATGCCAAAGCCACTTGATCCCAAATGTCAGCTATGTGCCAAGTTACCAACTGCCCAAGCTAAAGTTTTACATGGAACAGCAGGGGATGGATGTTGGAATCCCAAAGTCTGCCACAATCGCCGTTCATTCTATCGTCGCCGGAGTGAAAGTCATTCAGCAGAAATTGATGCGATCGCAGTCGAACCACCAGCAACATATTTTGCAGTGCTGTATTTGTATAAAGAACCAGGGGATAAACCATTACACGCTATGTCGGCAGAACTCTGGCTGGGTCAAAAACCTGTTTGCCGCTTAGAACCAATTCACTGTTTTGGGCTAACGGCTGGCAAGATCCGCGCCTATACAGATCAAGTGTTGCAGGCTTTTGCAAAACAATACAGTGTTTCACTATATCAATATAAGGATATGTTTGAGATTAGCTCAAGCTACTGCCCAGTGCGACCCTGCCCGTTAAATCCAGAATCTTAGAGATGACCACATACCGCCAATTAACAATTTGGGATGTGCTTGATGAGTTGTCCGAATCTCCAGCGACATCAACACTAGCACCGATGTGGGAATGTTTAGATGCGGAGCTTGAAAAATTACCCTTGGAGGCACAGTTATTAACCGCAGCGCTTGCCTTCAGTCAAATTGCAGATATTCTCAAGTCTCGTGCCGAAGTGCTGTTGCAAGATACCCGCGATGGGCTACGCCCCGCCGTAGGCGATCGCAATAACCCAAA
>NZ_NOLI01000291.1:0-3399 GCF_002245975.1 Nostoc sp. 'Peltigera membranacea cyanobiont' 213
AGAGGGGATAAAGCTGATAATTTAGAACAAGCGATTATCTGCTATCAAGAAGCATTGAAAGTGAGAACTTTTGATGCCTTACCCCAAGATTGGGCAACCATAAAACATAATTTAGCTGTTGCTTATTCAAAGAGAATTAGAGGGGATAAAGCTGATAATTTAGAACAAGCGATTATCTGCTATCAAGAAGCATTGAAAGTGAGAACTTTTGATGCTTTACCCCAAGATTGGGCAAATACGCAAAATAATCTTGCTGTTGCTTATTCAAAGAGAATTAGAGGGGATAAAGCTGATAATTTAGAACAAGTAATTATCTGCTATCAAGAAGCATTGAAAGTTAGGACTTTTGATGCTTTACCCCAAGATTGGGCAATAACAAGCAATAATCTAGGTGGTTGTTACTGTGAAAGAATTAGAGGGGATAAAGCTGATAATTTAGAACAAGCGATTATCTATTATCAAGAAGCATTGAAAGTTAGGACTCTTAATGCTTTACCCCAAGATTGGCAAGTACGCAAGATAATTTGGGTAATGCTTACTTTCTTAGAGTCAGAGGTGATAAAGCTGACAATTTAGAACGAGCAATCGTGGCTTATACCGAAGCTCTAAAAGTGAGAACTTTTGATACCTTCCCACAAGATTGGGCAAGCACGCAAAATAATCTTGCTAATGCTTACCTTTTCAGAATTAAAGGGAACAAAGCTAACAATTTAAAGCAAGCAATCAAGTTTTATCAAAATGCTTTAAAAATCCGCACAAAAGAAGATACTCCTTTGGATTGTTTACTAACCGCCCGTAATTTAGGCATCCTATACTACACAGAAAATCAATGGCAACCTGCCACAGAAACCTATCATCTCGCCATTGAATCCCTCGAAAATGCCCGAATAGAAGCACTTAATCCCCAAAATCGCCAACAAACCCTCTCTAATGCCATTGATGTCTTCTATGGAATTGTGCAGGCTTATATTAATCTCAATCAACCTGACAAAGCATTAGAATACATTGAACGCAGTAAAGCGAGAAACCTTGTGGAATTAATGGCTCAAAAAAATCTCAAACCCCAAGGCATTGAGCAAGCTATGATTGAGCAATGGGATAAATTACGTCAAAGGGTAGTTAATGAACAAATCCGCCTCCAAAATCAAAGCATTAAGCAGAATACTAGCCTTAATGATAACTTAATTCCTTATGTGACAGATCAAAGTCATCTCAAGGAATATCAACAAGAATTAAATAATTTTATCGATCAGAAAATTACACCCTTTGATCCTACTTTCAAACTAACTCAAAAAGTTGAACCCATCTCCTTTAAAGAAATTCAATCCTTAAGCGATATTGAAACTTGTCTTTTGCAATTTTATATTACGGGTGAGAAAATATTAGCTTTTGTTGTGTCTTATGATACACAAATAAAAGTTTGGGAATCTTCAACAAGCGATTTACAAGCATTAAGTGATACTATTAATAATTATTTACAGCTTTACTACTCCAAAAATGGAAAACAAGAATGGATTAATCAGCTTCCTAACCTTTTACAAACCTTTGCAGATAACCTACATATTCAAGATATTTTTGATCTCATTCCTGAAAGTTGTCAACGCTTAATTATTATTCCCCATCGTTATTTACATATTTTACCAATTCATACATTTCCTTTTAAAAATGGTGAATATTTTTATCAAAGTTTTACTAAAGGTATAGCTTATGCTCCTAGTTGCCAGCTCTTAAAACTGGTTAAAGAATCATCAAAACAAACACAACTAAATCGTCTATTTGCTATTAACAATCCTACAAGAAAGGATCTAAAACCCTTATTAGGCACTAATTTAGAAATTGAGAAAATTAAGCAAGGTTTTAAATTAGACCAAACTATTATTATTGCTGAAAAAGAAGCATCAAAAATAACTCTTACTCAAAGAAAACAAGAGTTACAATCTGCTCATTGTATTCATTTTTCTTGTCATGGTAAATTTAATCAACTTTTAGATAAAGCCCTTGAAAATAAGAGAGATCGTCTGAAATTCAAAGACTTATTAGAATCATCTGTAAAACGTCAACCTTATCCTTTTGAAAATCCGTATTATTGGTCAGGATTTATTTGTACAGGTGTTTAACTTAAGAATTGGTAGAATTTTGGCAAAATTTATCCATTCCTGCTTCTGAAATATAAATAGCAACTGGAGTTGCTATAAGTCCGGCTACTCCGGGAGGACACATAAAACATCCGGCTATAATATCTGTTAAAGGAGGAATAATTGCGGGTAAATATTTTTCACGTAAAGTTTCATATCTCGGTTGACAAATAGAATCACGGCACTGTTTCAAAACAATCACGAACCAACGTAAATCAGCATTATCTTCTACTCCTTCAATTCCATTACGAGTAGCAAGAGATTCTGCCGCGTCAGCTAAATCTCCATCCCATTCCTCAATTACATCTAAAGCAGCGATAGAATTAGGATAATCTGCTAATTGAGCGCGATATTCGGCAATTTTTTCGGAACTAAGTTGAATTAAGTCGTCCATAAACATAATCTTTTTTCTTTTTCTTTTGAGCAGTAAAAATTTAGCACATCCTGTCCCCATTTTGAGAAAATGTTAGGCTGTGCCGACTACATAGGCTGTTGTTCTGAGCGTACTTTCCCAAATAATGGCGATCGCTTAATTAACTGTAACGAACCAGCTTTAGAGGTCTTAAACAGCGACTCCCCACTGATGATTTCACACCATGCTTCATACAAAGGTGAACGCTTGAGTTATCACGGCATTTACTTCGCTGTAGAAAAAATTGGTGAAATAGGTCATATTGAGGATTTGCACCCTCACTCCTTTCGCCACACCTATGCCACTGACTTATTGCTATTGGGAGTTGACCCCAGCCATGCACGAAAACTAACAGGACATCAAAGTGAGAAAGCGTTTCGGCGCTATACCCTTCGCAGCGAACAAGAAGCCGCGTAGTTTACCGCCGTAGGCATCGCTGCTTACTATCGCGCGATTGGCGAAGAAGCGGAGTAAGGTATGCCGAAGCCGTTAGACCCCAAGTGTCAGCTATGCGCCAAAATCAATATAAGGATATGTTTGAGATTAGCTCAAGCTACTGCCCAGTGCGACCCTGCCCGTTAAATCCTGAATTTTTTCAATGACCACATACCGCCAATTAACAATTTGGGATGTGCTGGATGAGTTGTCAGAATCTCCACCAACTTCTTCTCTTGATGCTATGTGTGATTGTTTGGATGCCGAGCTAGAAAGTTTACCCTTGGAGGCACAGTTATCAACCGCAGCGCTTGCCTTCAGTCAAATTGCGGATATTCTTAAGTCTCGTGCCGAAGTGCTGTTGCAAGATACCCGCGATGGGCTACGCCCCGCCGTAGGCGATCGCAATAACCCAAA
>NZ_NOLI01000292.1:0-3390 GCF_002245975.1 Nostoc sp. 'Peltigera membranacea cyanobiont' 213
ACAAATTTGCATTTGGGGAATGAACGGGGAAATACTGAGGAATTTTTAGCAAAAGTTGGTGTAGAAAATTGGGAGATCATGAAGCGAACTTGCGAACAAGCAGCAGGGTTATTTCCTAATAGTTTATATTGCGGAGTTGATTTATTAATTTTACCAGATTGGAAAACTCATGCGATTTTAGAGATTAATGCTTTCGGTGATTTATTACCGGGGATTTTATGGAATGGGATGGATACTTACACAAGTGAAGTTAAGGCTATTTTGGCAAGATAAATGTAGGCTGCGACTATAAATTAGGATGAACCAAAATGAACAACAATTCAAATCAACCAGGAGAATTTGACGCAGTACTTGGTGGAGAAGTGCCACCTCCTGTTAGTGGTGTGGTATTAGGAGGAATTGAAGGGGTAAAAAGTCGCTTAAAAAGTTCGGTTATTGAAGTGAAACTCGCTGCTCTTTCTGAAGCTTTGAATTATGGAGATATGGGTTTAGATTTAGTAATTAATACTTTAACTGATTCTTCCGAGCGAGTGCAGCATTTTGCTGCAAGGCTATTAAAGAGAAGTGGAAATGAAAAAGGTAAGCAAGCAGTAATAGATTATGACATTCGGTTATTTTTTCGCTTGCTAACAGAGTGGAAATTTGAGAATTTTGATCCTTCTATTGGTATCACCAATGTAATGGATACAGCCTATGTTCTTGGATATGTTGAATATAGTCCTTTCGATTTTAGCCAATTTGAAGCTTTGCTTTGTGACTCTCAAGCCGATAAAATCCAGGCTTTAGTTTGCCAAATATGGGCAGACAATTACCGTAATACAAGGGCTGGTAATATCATAAAAACTATTTCTTCTGCATATAAGGAACTGACTAGTCTTAAAACTCTTTTCATTGGAGATGGGTATGATGAACCATACAAAGTTTCTTATGTTTCTTTAGGTGATGTTAGCCCAGTGCTGACCGCTTATCCAAATCTAGAAGTCTTACAAGTTCGTTGTGATGACTCTCTAAAATTCAGTCCACTAAAACACCATAGCTTAAAGACATTGATTGTTGAAACTGGTCACGGACTCAGCTATCAAACTATTGATCAAATTTGTGTTCTTGAATTGTCCAATCTAGAGTATCTAGAATTATGGTTGGGTAGAGACGATGATTTCCATTATGAAGGAATAAATTCAGGTATCAGCAGATTGATACCTCTTCTCAAAAATATGTTATTTCCTAAATTAGAATATTTAGGTTTAAAGAGTTGTGAATATGCAGATGAACTTACTGAAATTTTAGTAGAATCTCCTTTAATGGATAATCTTAAAATATTAGACTTATCAATGGGAAAATTAACAGATAAAGGCGCACAAATTTTATTTAACTGTTCAAAAATCAATCATTTACATATACTGAATGTTTCTATGAATCGTTTATCTACAAGTATGATTGAGCAGCTATCTCAACTCAATTGTCACTTAGAAGCAGAACCACAAGATACTGAAAGTGGCAGTGGGTTGCGCTATTGGTCTTTGTATGAATGAAATAAAAAATAGAAACTAAATCTCGTTATTCTCTGCAACTCCGCGTCTCTGCGTGAACCTAAAAATATGTATACTGCTAAGATTTATTATTTTTCCTCGCCATGTTCAACATGAATCAAATAGTTGGAACCTACGATATATTATTTATCACTATAGACACACTACGTTACGACGTAGCTAAAAACCTACTCGCACAAAAACGCACTCCGAACTTAGCAAAAGTACTCCCTAAAACAGGTTGGGAAGAACGCCATTCACCCGGAAACTTTACCTATGCTTCTCATCATGCGTTTTTCGCTGGCTTTTTACCCACACCTGTAACACCTGGAATTCACCCCCGCCTTTTTGCTTTGGGATTTGAAGGAAGTACCACTACAACTGATACCACTTGTGTGTTAGATAGCTCAAATATTGTTAATGGATTAGCTGCAAAGGGATATCATACAGTTTGCATTGGTGGAGTTGGTTTTTTCAACAAACTCAACCCTTTAGGTAATGTAATTCCCTCAATGTTTGCCGAAAGTTATTGGAGTCCAGAATTAGGTGTTACTAACCCCGAATCTACAGAAAATCAGGTAAATCTTGCGCGACATATTTTAGAAAAAACGCCAAACAATCAACGCATATTTTTATTTATAAATATTTCTGCTTTGCATCAACCAAATTATTTCTATCTTCCCGATGCCAAAGATAAAATCGATACGATTGAATCTCACGCCGCAGCTTTGGAATATGTCGATCGCCAATTAGCCAAACTCTGGAATATTATACGACAAAGGCATTCTACTTTTTGCATTCTCTGTTCCGACCACGGGACAACTTATGGTGAAGATGGTTACACTGGACATCGACTTAGCCATCCTGTGGTTTGGACTGTTCCCTATGCTGAGTTTGTTTTATGAAAATCTCACGCAGAGACGCAGAGGCGCAGAGTTCTAAATTCTTTTAAATTTTATGCTGACAATCCAAAATCTCAAATCTAAAATTGCCCAGTCTCCCTATCAAGCATACGTTTATTCTTATCCCCACAAAACAGCTTACCGTCCCATCTCCCCACCTGTGTATCTCCCGGAACTTTGGGCGCAGCAAGATAGACAAGCGCTATTTCTCTACATACATATACCGTTTTGTGAAATGCGTTGTGGGTTCTGCAATCTGTTTACTACAGTCAGCCACAATGAAGATTTTATGAGTCAATATGTCCGCACATTACAGCGACAGGCGCAACGGATGAAGACGGTGTTGGGTGATGCGTCATTTGCTAGGTTCGCTATTGGTGGCGGAACTCCCACCCAATTACCGATTCAGCACCTCGAAACTATTCTCAATATTGCTGAAAATACAATGGGTGCAAAGTTACAGGAAATTCCCATTTCTGTGGAAGTTTCGCCAGAAACCGCCACTGAGGATAAGTTAAAGTTGTTGCGATCGCACGCCGTCGATCGTGTTAGCATTGGTATCCAAAGCTTCATCGATTCAGAAGTCTTAGCCACCCAGCGCCGTCAATCTAGTACCCAAGTAGAAGCAACGCTGACAAGGATAAAAGAGATGGGATTTCCCACTCTGAATATTGATTTGATTTACGGTTTACCCGGACAAACTGTAAATAGTTGGTTGCAATCAATACAAGCTACCTTGCGTTTTCAACCAGAAGAAATTTATCTATATCCATTGTACGTGCGATCGCTCACAGGTTTGGGACGCACAGATAAAGAATGGGACGATATTCGTTTAGCTTGTTATCGGGAAGGGCGATCGCTATTATTGTCAGAAGGATATACCCAAGTTTCCATGCGGATGTTTGTTGGCGTTTAGCAAAAGGGCAATATTCACAACCGTAGTTGCAACTAATTAAAGA
>NZ_NOLI01000293.1:0-3366 GCF_002245975.1 Nostoc sp. 'Peltigera membranacea cyanobiont' 213
ACCGATTCTCCTGGCAAAGCAGGTAGGGATTGAGGTTCATTAAAACCAGCGATCGCATCATGTTGTTGCCAAATTAAGGCTTTAGCTGTGGGTTGACCCAAATAAAATTGAGACAGATTTTCAACGGTGGGTTTGGTATAATCTACAGTCTTACAACAGTCGTGTTTATTCTTACCTTCGCCCTCTTTGACAGCTTTGAACTCGACTGACAGCACACCTAAGCTACGCCACCTATCGTTTTTGCCGCTAAATGGCACTTGGAAATAGTCAGCAAAGGTTTTCTCCAAAGAACGGTAAAATTCCTCACGCACCGACTTACAGCAATTTTCAGGTAAATAGACCACAGTGATTGAACCAACCGAGGGCATCATCTTCGGTGATGTAATTGACAGCCAGAGCCATTGCTTGGTCGAGTGATTCGGTGGTGCGTGCCTCACAGGAACGGAGAAATTGCTTTAGTTTTGACCAACACAGTTCTATAGGAGATAAATCTGGAGAGTAGGGAGGCAAAAACTTAACTTTTGCACCAACGGATTCAATTGCAACTCTTACACGTTCGGCGTGATGAACCGGGAGGTTATCCATGACCACGATCGCTCCTTTCCATAACTGAGGCATTAAAATTTCAGTGACATAAGTGAGGAATACATCAGTATTTGTACTACCTGGTACAGTCATAGCTGCGACTAGCCCATCAAGATTTAAAGCTCCAATCAAAGACACGTTCCCACCCTTAGTGCCAGGTATATTACCAACTGCTCTTTCGCCATTGACTGCTCTGGCAAACAAGCGTGACATTGATAAATTCAATCCCGCTTCATCAACAAATATCAGGTTCCTGACATCAATTTTATCTAACCAACGGCGATAGTCATGTCTTAACTCTTGTACTCTTGGGGTATCTTGCTCGCTGGCATAGAGACTTTTTTTTTACACCGTAAACCTAATTTTTCTACCGCACGATGCATTGTCGTGATACTTACACTAGTGCCTGTGCGTTCTGCATAGCGATCGCATAATTCTCTTAGCAACAAATCATTCTTACCTTCCACCAAAGACTTGATCATGCTGAGATGTTCATCCTGAATTATCGGCTTTTGGTATCCTCCACGTTGTTTTGCTTCAATTTGTCCACTTTCACGATAATGACGTACCACGTTGCGTACAAATGACAAGCTGACCTTAAACCTTTGAGCCAGTTGGCGTTGCGAACCTTCCTTCTCTAACCAAGCGGCAATCACACGACCACGCAAATCTTTGGAGTAAGATACTGGCATTGAATTTGACAATCACTATCTGTTTAGCTTACCGTTTTTTGTGGTTCAATTACCTGAAAATTGCTGTAAAACTCCAGAGAGCTACATTCTTAAAGCGGACAACGACAGGAGTAGTATGCAGGGGTTGATTATCCTCATCCAGAAACACCAGTGCATGTTCTGAACACACATCCATTGTTTTCTTGTCAAGGTTATGTTTGTATTCATCATAAAGCCCAACAAAAGAACCACCTAAGTCTTCAACATCTGATTTATAACGGATATACTCTGGCACAAAAGCTAAAACTAGTAACCGTGCTTGAGTAATTAACAGTCCAGTAACATCTTCAGTTAGGGTGACAATAGTTAGGTCGTTTTCATCAGGCATATCAAGCCAGCCAGCCTTTTCTAACTGGTCTTCTGGAATTAGAAGTCCGGCGGGTTTGTCATTAACGACAATGCCGTAAGGCAGTAACGGTCGTCTAACTTGGTTATAACTGTCGCTGAGAAGTTCTGGGTCAATATCGTCAATATCAAGGTCTGACAATTGAGTGTTAGGTGCTTTCTTATTGGCTGCTTGAGTTTTGGTATTAGCTTTGGGATTAGAAGCAGCAGTTTTGGCAGTAGATTGATTGGAGCGATTAGAGTTGTTTGAAACCCTAGATTTAACCATTGGAGTACATAAATATGATTGCCCAACGCATGAGGCGTTAGCCTCAAAACTTAGTTAAAAATAGAGTTTCTAACACCTCTAAAAAAATGTCCAGAAGGTCAATACTTTAGCTTTCACTTAGCAGCTAAAATTTCTGCTAAACGCATACTTAACTGCTATGAACATTTCCCAGAAAAATCTACCACACAACCAGATCACTGCTAACTCGACATTAATTGAAGTCTCATCCTTCCAAGCACCTCTGGCTAGCATTGACTTTGGCAAGTTGTTTCAACAGTATAACAATCCCCAAGGTTGGATGATGGTAGGTGGAATACTGTTCGTTATACTGTTGTTGCGAATCAGTGGTACTGGTAAGGGAAAAATCACCACTGGTAAAGTCTCCGGTATCAGCGAGAAACTAGCAGCAACTAACCTAGCACTCAAGCAAATCAAGGAGCATAAACACAATAAAGTTACCCTGTGGTCTGGAACTCCTCGCTATTGGGTAAAAGGCAAGTGGCGGGGGTTGCTGGCTAACATACAAACTATGCTTGGTGCTGCACCTACAGTTTGGTTTCCCAATGCCGAAAGGGGAACACTGGTAATAGGTGCGCCTGGGTCTGGTAAAACCTACTCTACCATAGACCGGATGTTAGAAAGTGCGATGCAGCAAGGTTTTCCGATTTTACTCTACGACAAGAAGGGCGACCAACTACGACTCCATGCACCCTTAGCAGCCCGTTATGGCTATAAAGTACGAGTATTTGCCCCCGGTGAACCCTTTAGCGGTGTGATCAATCCTTTGGATTATATGCGTGATGCACGGGATGGGGTAATGGCAGGAGAAATTGGACAAGTGATTAACCGCAATGCTTCCAGTGGTGGTAAAAGTGATGAGTTCTTTGCTAAAGCCGGGGACTTGTTAGCTAAAGCACTTTTACAGTTAGTTAAGGGTTCTCCTTACCCAGATATGGCGATGCTTTATGCGGTGCTACGGTTGCCAAAACTGGTACAGCGCCTTGACCATGCGGTGCAGTCAAAAAGGTTGGATGAATGGGTGGCGACTTCATTTATTCAATTTTTGAGTGCCAAGGATGCAGAGAAGACTATTTCGGGGATTTTGACCACAGCAGCAGGTACTTTCTCATCTTTCATCCAAGCTGATTTGCTGAGGGCATTTATAGGGAAATCGGATATTCCTACTAAGCTTGAAGGTAGAGAGATAGTGGTGTTCAAGCTAGATGATGAACGCCGCAGTGTAGTTGGGCCTCTGCTGGCGGCTGCAATGCACTTGATGATTGTTGGTAATTTAAGCCGTCCCCGCAAAGATCCATTGATTATTTCTTTGGATGAATTACCATCAATTAAGCTGGACAGATTACCTCAGTGGATTAATGAATATCGTTCTAATGGTGCCTGCTTTATTCTGGGTATCCAAAGTTTAGAGCAACTTTA
>NZ_NOLI01000294.1:0-3350 GCF_002245975.1 Nostoc sp. 'Peltigera membranacea cyanobiont' 213
GGGAGCAATGCGATTTTGTTAGACGACGCAAAAAAAGTGCGATCGCTAAAAATCCAATCTCAGTAAAAAGTGATTTTATTTACATAAAATCTATTGTTTTACACAAAAAACTATCTTGATGAGATATTTCAAAAAGACTACTATTATGTCATTTGAGGATTATTCACAAATAAATCAGTCTTTTATACTTGGTATCAATTACAGCAAATAGTAACTGAAGACGAGAAGTAAAGTATAAAATGTATCACACAGTTTGAGGTTTAATAAAGGAATTAAAGATAGAACCACAAAAATTATCCCAACTTCTAGCTATCCATTGACAACGCAGATGTAACATAATTTCTGCATTTTCTTTCAACCAAAATTTACTGTTACCCTTGATTCTTAAGTTGACAACTTGACGGATTAAACAATCAAAAAGCACCACTGCCAATAGGTAGTTTTTTATTTATTGCTTTATCGTAATTTAAACGCCCTTTTCGATAAGCATCTAAAATATAATTACGCTTAACTACCATAATCTTACAGCGCTCTCCAGTAGCTACAGCAATCAACTCATCCATCTGGCTGATTAAGGATTTAGCTTTACCTTTTTTTAAACTCTTTCTAACTTTTACAAACCATTCCTTAGACTGTGCCTCTTCATTAAAAGCCGCGTCCGCAAATACTTTTAAATTTTCCGTAACATGATAAAAATCGAATAGCTGATAAGTTTCAACTGGGCATCCTAATCTTGCCAAAAGTGGGGGAATATGTATCCAGATCCACTCCGCTCCATCCCCGATTAATAAGACTTGTTTTGCTTGACTAATTCCCAAGTCAACTAAATCCGCTTCTAAAATATCTAAAAGCGCTTTATATCCTTCATAAGTGCCATCATTCGTAATAGGAATCTCAGAACTATTTATTTTTTTACCTTGCTCGTCAACAACATAAATTGTAAATAATTTTGGCTCAACCCATTTGCCGATAAACCCGTGTCGCTTGGTTTTGGAACTTTTTCTCCCCTTTTTATTAATTCGGATTCTACTCCGACCACCATAAGAAGGCGATGACAACTCTTTGACCTTTAAGAATATTACCTTCAGCTAAATTCCCTAATTGGCAATTTAAGATTTTAGATTGACGTAAGTTGATCCCAATTTGACCAAATTTATATGTCAAACGTTCAATTCGTTTTAAACTAAGGTTAATTCCCCAACCCGTCAAAGTTGTACAGGCGGCTTCAAAGAGAAGAGTGATTGCACCATATTGAGCAACTGTAGACCATACCAATGGCGTTAATCCTTCTGACATTCCTAGCCACATTAAAAATGGGCAAAATCCTTCGCAAAAAGATTTATTTTTATCCTGTTTTTTGTTGATAGTTACTACATACGGTAATTTTAAAGTAACCAGTACATTCCCAATTGTTAATATTTGTCGAGTCCGAAAACCATGTCTTTGGGTTTTGGGATACCACCAGCCTTGAGTTTGAGTCTTTGCTGTATCGAGAACTGATTGAGATTGGGAAAGATTATATAAAAATATGGCAATACATTGACCCGCTAAAATAAGCGCTGAATCTCTAATTTTTTGTTCTCTTTCTTTTAATACTTGCCCATCCAAAACAATAACATTAGTCAATTCTAAAAGTTTAGTAATCTGAGCTTCAAAGTCTTTCAATGATTTCACTAAATCTAAAGTTGCATCTATTTTTTTTTCCATCAAGGTAGGCATTTCCTGTCTCAAAAGCATTGCTAAAAGGGAATTCTACCTTTTTTCGCATCCACAAAAAAATAGCACTCCAAACTGATGTTACGGATGCTGTTCATTATTAGAACATTTTACGTATTAACACTAGTTAATACTGTAATAAATATATTTTCATACTGAAAAATATGATTAGCGATCGCACTTTTTTTGAGTCGCCTAACAAAATCGCATTGCTCCCNAGGGAACACTTAGTTGATGATTTGGATATAAATCGTTTGGATCATAAGAGTATTCACCAATCCAAGTACCTGTAATATTCCAGCGTGTCATAGTCTCCACTAACCAAACGAAACATCTTTTGACTCCCATCTGGGTAAAATCTTACACATAAATAGCAATAGCGTGACATACAGCAGCCAGAAGCAATAGAGGGCGATGCCTGCGGCGGTAAACTACGCTTATCATAAACCCATATATAAAGTTTCCTCTAAGAATCATGCTGCTTTAACTGCGACCTTTGTCTAATACTGTCTCCAAACGGCTGGTAAATGCTGAAGGGCGATGCCTACGGCGGGCTACGCCTACGCAAGTCATAATCAACTGCTCAATTGCCCGTGTCATCGCCACATACAATAGTCGCGCTTCTTCTTCTGGTGTGCCGTGTCCGTACTGGTCAGGCATATAACCAATACCAGGAATAAGCACCACTGGGAACTCTAGCCCTTTGCTGGAGTACATGGTTATGAGTTTGATGCTTTGTTCGTTCGGGTTATAGTTGCGGCTGTCACTGCTGGCGTTTACCCACTCTATTGGGATTTGGGCTTGTTGGAAGTCGTTATAGATGCGATCGCCCATAAAGTTGGAGCGGTAAATAATTGCTATTTCGTTCCAAGGGATATCTCGCTCGTATAATTGTTGCACTCTATTGGCTAGGTAATCTACCTCGTGTTTAAAGCTAGGTAAACGGATGAGGTATTGTTATGCTCCACTTTATATTTTCTGTGGGAAACAAATACTAGCTGCAAAACTTCGGGCATCTAATGTTGACCCAGCAGGAGGTGGGTTAGAAGAATTACAACGAGTCATAAAAATAATCCGCTCAAAATGGAAAAATGTAAAAATTATTATTCGCGGAGATAGTGCATATTCGAGAGACGATATAATGAGTTGGTGTGAATCTCAAAGTGAAATTGATTATGTATTTGGACTTGCTCCAAATAATCGTTTACTTCAGTTATCTCAATCAATAAAGTATCGTTCATCTCAGGAATACTCAGGAAAAGTTCAACCCATAGTTGAGTTTTTTCAAAGCTTATTTCCTCCATCACCAGATTTAAAAAATGATGCAGCAGCATTTATTGATAACTCAGTTTGGGATTGTTCTCTTAACTATCAAACTCTAGATAGCTGGAGCCGTAATCGTCGTGTTGTCGCCAAAGTTGAGTATAGCTATGAAGAAGTAGATACACGCTTTGTAGTAACTTCGCTCCCCATTAATAAAATTCCGCCAGGACGACTTTATACTCAGAAATATTGTCCACGAGGCAATATGGAGAATTGTCTAAAAGAACAAAAACTAGGGTTACATAGTGATAGAACTAGTACCCATACGTTTGAAGGAAATCAATTACGCTTGTGGTTTGCATCTATTGCTT
>NZ_NOLI01000295.1:0-3347 GCF_002245975.1 Nostoc sp. 'Peltigera membranacea cyanobiont' 213
GCTGCTGGAATTCTTTTGCAATATACATTTTGGCAGTTTTTGACCCCTATTTCTTCAAGCTTTGTGAGAAATCCGGGTAATGTATTATTGAAGGCTGCTATGTCACCTTTGGAGAGTGAAAAATCTTGAAAACTATGAAAAAGATTCTTCCCTACTTGAGTGCCCCCCTCAATAGTAATTTTATTCCCTTCTACTTTTATGTTTGTGTTATTAGGAAGAGTTAGATCGTGCTTCACTTGTGCCTCCGATGGGAAAGTCGTTAACATGGAAAAAAATACCACTCCCACAAAGGTATTTAAGATATATTTTTGTGTCACAATTATTAGCCCTTTAAGTTCCACGCAGTCTTTGAGTACCCCAAAAGTAAGGTGTATAGACTTCTGATGGGGAAGGGAATTACGCTGTTAAGTAAGTTAAAAAATTCTCAATACGAGCGAGAAAGTGTTTCTACTTTGGGTTGCTTTAGGCTTGCGTTAGTCATAATGCAAGCCTAAAGCAACAGTCAGATGTTAGCGGGGTAGTCGAAGTCCGTTGAATATCTCTAGGGATAACTTGCCAGATTGTCGGGAGGCGAACTGGAACCTGTGCTTTCAATAGTTTGGAAACTATACCGTTAAGCAAGACAAATAGTCCCAAAACAGGAATTTTTCTAGGTAAATTAGCGGTCATTAATCAGGAACATCAATTGGGAACTTATCAAAATAGAATACAGTCGTCAGTCATCAAACCAATTCGCTTTTTCGCAATCTGTGACTTGAAGAAGATTTTGGACAAGGTTTGGAAGCAGAAGCTGGACAAGTTGCAAGGACAAGTTGCAAGGACAAGTTGGACATCCATTTTTGGATGGTATTGTTGGACAACCTGTCCAAAATCTTCTTCAAGTCACACAATCGGTCAGAATTCAGCATGAATGAATAAATCATTTGTTGTGTGGTGCTTCCAAGTAGTTGTTGAAACACCACACAACAAATGATTCTGATGCCAAGGTGGGGAACAATATTTGCTTTACTGATGTATTCTTCATTTCTTAGCAATCTAAAAATTGATTCTTTTGAGAATATTAAGAGTAACATTTTATACTTTTCTGTCCTGTAAACGAGAAATCAAGGTTTCGACTATTTTGCAGGGAGGGAGTGAATCATTGTATTTAAACTCTCATAAAAGAAAAGCCTTTTTCCAGGGAATATCGCGGTTTTGATATTGAACTTAACTGTGAGGTAAATAAATATCAAATTAAATAAAACCTACAACCTTGATTTAGCAAGATTTTTATCCAATAAATTGAGTTTTAAAGTCATTCGACAAAACCCTATTCTTGCCTAAGAGGATTGTGATCGGTAGATTATACGACTAGCAAATAACATGATATCTTAATTAAGATTTCAGCTAGTGATTGTTCCCAAAGTTAGTTTTGTCTGATCGCGAATATCCGTCTTTTCTTAAGCTAAAGACACTTGGTTTAATCAGTCCTAAGTATAATCTTTAGCTATCGCAGTTTACCCTAAAAAAATCAAGGTGTATAAACATACTTGAAATTTGTGTCCCCCTTGTAGCCAGAAGCTATCGCAAGATCCTTAAGGTTTTGCACGCCACTATACTGATGTCCATTGATAACCCAAGTTGGTACACCTGGGACTTTCGCCGCATTGCACAAATCTGGGTGGGAATTGATACCTCTCTTATCGCACTCCACCTTGATGCTGTTGTTGATGATCTGGTAGGCTTCTTTACCAAAGAGTAATTTTTGTTTATGACAGTGAGGACACCACCAAGCGACGTATTCTTTTGCACCGATGTTCACCAAATGCTTCGCCAAGGCTAGTTCTGCCTCCCCAGAAGTGGTGGTGATTTCCCAACCGACTCCAGTCTGAGGCCGTTCTTTGGGCAGGAAGAAAATAATTGATGGGGACTTTTGGTTGTCTGTTTGTTGAGCAATATCTGTCAGTAGTGCAGAGCCAGAACTCCTACCAACAAAGATAATGGAGATCGGTAACAGTGCAAGTAAAACAGGGTGTTTGATAGCCATATTATTATATATATTAAGGATAAACAGTGATTGAGTAGTTGTCGGAGCTAACAGTTGTATGGTTAAGATTGTAGTATCTTGTATAACTAATAACACGAAGCCAAGATATTATTCTTCATCATCTTCATCCTCATAATCGAAATCATCATCGCCATTTTCTTCATACCACTTTCTTTCCTCCTCCAAAGCGATTTCTCTTGAGATCCTTTTTCTTTCTAGGGCTTCCCTTTCTAGCTTTTCTATTTCTTGTTTTTCTCTTTCTATTCTTTCTATTTCTATCCGTTCTCTCTCTCTGGTTTCTCTTGCTACCTTGTCTCTCTCAAGCTGAATTAATCGCTGTTCTACTCGCTCACAATAGAAATCCAAAGCCTTACCTGTGGCACCTCCGGTAATTGCACCACCAGCTAAAAATATTATTACAGTTTTCCAGCCGCTAAAGGGATTACCACTCCACTCCAAACTACCCTCATTGAACCATACCAGTATGAAGTATACGAGAATTCCAATAACTGTATTGATCGGTGCAAAGACTTTTGGTGTCATCTCGGTTTGACGAAGTATCAGCCATTGCGCCAAACTGAGAATCACACCAAAGATGACGGCAGCGATCGCACAAAGAATAACATTACCTGGAAAAGTGAATGGATCTACTGCAAATTTAATGATTAGCATGATAGTAATCGGGGCAGAGAGCAAAAAGCTCAGAAGTAAGCTAGCACTAATCGCAAGAAACCAGTAGCGACCGAGATAACCCAGGCGAAATTCTAACAACGACTCTTGTACTCCAAACAAAGTCATCCAAAATGCAATACTCGCGGTCAAATAATCAAGCATTAGCCGTTGTTTTACCCGTGTGTTGAAGAGGGTATTTTCTAGAATACGCCCAAACAGTATTTTGTTGTTGTGGTGGCTCTGATGTGGTGTTTTTTTTTGATAATTGCTCTATGAGATTTTTCAATGAGTTTTATATTTGGTAGTGCTTTAAGGCTGCAAAATATAAAAAGCAACGAAAAACCCCATCCTTCATACAGGTTGGGGGGATAGATAAAAAACATATATTCCATGATGACACAACTCAATATTTGTTCGACTGCTGTCAGCCTGGAGGTAGGGCAATGAACAAACCACCATCTAGACGCAAGAAAGTTATCCCTGGGGCATCTAAGGAACCAAAGCCAGCCGCCGACTCTGTAAAGGAAAATACTTTTGAGCAAGATAACCCAGCCTCAGCAACGATTACGGTGACTGCTGTTGAAATAAGAGAGTTGGTGCGATTCGTTGATTAGTGAATCACGGTAATCAGCCCGTAAATAACTAATCC
>NZ_NOLI01000296.1:0-3285 GCF_002245975.1 Nostoc sp. 'Peltigera membranacea cyanobiont' 213
CCTCTGCCCCCTGCCTCCTGCCTCCTCGGTAGTTTGCCAAACACTTCTTTAATTGTTTCAAGGGTATTTCCGGTTTGAAAATCTCCAACAATCACTAAGACGGCATTATCAGGACTGTAAAAATTGCGATAATATTTCTGTACTTGCTCAACTTCAAATTTCTCGACATCAGCTTTGGTTCCACCTACAGGCAACCCATAAGCATGATTAGGAAACACCGCCTGCATGACGGCACGGTTGAGGCGATATTCTGGACTATTTTCGTAACCTTGCAACTCAGAAATTACTACTCGCTTTTCACTCGCTAGTTGTTCTGGCTCAATCTGAGAATTTTGCATTCTGTCTGCTTCTAGCACTAAGAGCGCTTTTAGCTTGTTACGTTCCACAGTACCGTAATATGCAGTTTGGTCATAGCTGGTGAAAGCATTGGAATCACTACCTAAAGCACTAAACAAACGGCCAAATTGAATGGGGCGATTTTGAGTCCCTTTAAACATCAGGTGTTCCAACTGATGAGCAATGCCATTCACGCCCGGTTCTTCGTTGCGTGAGCCAACCTTGTACCACACTTGCACCGTCACCACTGGCGCAGTATGTACTTCCTTTGTTAGGACAGTTAGACCATTTTCCAGCACTGTCTTACGGACGTTTTCTGTCAGTGTTGAGGGCATTATTCTTTTACTAGGAAGGTTGATTGGTATTTTTCTTTGTTAGATATGGCTGGATGTTGGCTATTAGCCAGTTGCTCGCTCAATAAAAAAACTGCTACTAGCCATAAGCTTAAAATTAATAACGGCAAGGGATATTTATAAAACCTGGAAAATCCATACATTTATTTAGCAGGCATCGCTGTAAATTAAGTTACATAGTTATTTTTGTAAACGATCGATTTGAATCTGGCAAAAAAATCTGTTGCTGAAGTAACAATACAGAAAAACAATATATTAGCAATAAAGGTAATAAAAAAGCTAAATTACGGGAGTTTTGCTAAAACCCGAATGAATTCCAAAGGTAAGCCATCGGTATCGGCGATAAAAGCTACTTCGTAAATGCGATCGCCTATTTGCTGTTGTGTCGGTTCTAAAAGTACCTTCAACGGTTGTAATTCTTCGGTTTGACTCTCAGCCGCAATCAATACACGTTTTTGTAGATTTGTCAACCAACTAGGTAAATCTGGTGTAATCTCAGTTAAATCGAAAGAGAGATGATAGTATCCCACATAATGCTCGTCAGCAAAGGCATCTGGGGCTGGTTTTGGTTCGGGAATTTGGATCAGTTCAATTCTGCCGCCCAATCCTTCCATCCAGCAAGCTAGCGTGTAGCCTGTAGTAAAGCGTTCCGAAATTGTAAACCCTAAATATTCGTAGAAAGCGATCGCTCGGTGAATATTCGCAGTCCGAATAGAAGCATGGTGCATAATTTGTCCTTTATCCTTTGTCAGTTGTCCTTTTTTGTAAAAGTTGCGATCGGAGAAAACCTCCGATCGTAACTTTGCACTTTGTACTTTGTTATTCACCAATGACAAATGACAAATGACCAATGACTAATGACCAATGACCATTACTCAAACAACCTGAAATAGGGGTAGCGTACAGGGACACCAGGCTCTTTTTCCAAGTCAAAGTTAATCACTTCCCAGCATGGATCTTCTGAGGTATCGGGGCTAAACTCCACGGGTAAGCCGTATAGTCGAGCAGCTGTAGCTTCCGGTTGTCCAGAACGCCAAGGTGTGCTGCGTTCTAAATAGCCACTCATCAATTCCTGATAGCGTAGAGCAATAATCACTTTTGTTGCTCGAAAGCCTTGGGTATACAGCTTATCTAATGCTTCGTGAATTTCAAAGCGGATACCATCAGGATGAGTATGTTGTCTATACCATTCATTATTCCACCTCCGCCAATGACGGCCCGATTGCAAATGAACTAACTCACCATTTTTAGGATTAGCTTCAAAAGCGCCATGACGCGGACACAAATAGGTATCTGTTAATGTCAGCGCCTGAATAGTCTGGCGACAATGGGGGCACTGTATTTCCGGCCCAAACATCGGGTACTGAAAGCCTGGATTCATCATGAAGTGCGTACAAACATAATTTCGTCTTCACCAGCACTAGTGGATTGGATTATACACTTCGGCTCCACCACTTTGGGTTAATTGCTTATTGCTGCACAGACACGCAGTTGCAGCATAAACATTGTTCACGAGTGTTTTCCTCACCGTAGAGGCTTGACGCTGTGATATTCTGGTTGTGCAACCAGCCTCAAAGGTTGGAGTTTCTCCAGTGTTCCTGAGTACCATATTCATATTCTATCGTGTCTACCGCTTCTTACTGGACATCTCCTGATTTTTCTCAAGCTGCCTTCATCGCAGCCAATGCTGTTGTTATAGGTTCGGTAAATATAGCAGCAGGGGCGAGCATTTGGTATGGAGCAGTAGTTAGGGCAGATGTAGAACGGATTGAAATTGGCGAATGCACAAATATTCAGGATGGTGCAATTCTACACGGCGATCCTGGTTTTCCAACAATTTTAGAAGATCATGTTACCGTCGGACATCGCGCTGCGATCCATTCCGCTTACATCGAGCGTGGAAGTTTGATTGGCATTGGCGCAGTGATTTTAGACGGGGTACGAGTGGGTGCTGGTAGCATTATCGGTGCTGGCGCAGTTGTAACCAAAAATATACCTCCTTTGTCACTGGTTGTAGGTATTCCTGGCAAAGTGTCACGACAAGTAACAGACGTTGAAGCCGCAGAATTGATTGAACACGCTAAACGTTACCAAAAATTAGCTTTAGTTCATGCTGGTAAAGGTACTGATATCGGGTTTTGCAAGTCGTAGAGAGTCCTAAGTGCGAGACGACGAGGGAGAAATAACTAATGCCCAATGCCCGATCCCCAATCCCACATCCCTGATATAATTAAACATTCTTTACATATATGTTGGGAAAAATTGCCCACTTCAGCTAAAAATAAAAATGAGAGCAGTTGACAAAACTTTAATTTCTACTTAAGAGAGAGGTTCTAGATATGGATTCTATCGATTTCCGTATAGCGATCGTTTTAGCACCAGTTGCCATTGCTGCTAGCTGGGCAGTGTTTAATATTGGTGCTGCGGCTTTAAGACAAATTCAAGGCTTTTTGGATCGGGAAGCCTAAATTCAGCATAATATCATCACTTTTGAACCGCCTGTTTCTATTTACGGAGACAGTCGGTTTTATCGCGATTAATGGTTCATTGGAAGAGACAGAGCGAAAAGTAGCAATTCTTATTCTCTCCCCTGCCC
>NZ_NOLI01000297.1:0-3259 GCF_002245975.1 Nostoc sp. 'Peltigera membranacea cyanobiont' 213
CTGCTCCCCTGCTCCCCTGCTTCCACTGAACGGGTTGGGAATGAATTTTTCTTGTGTTAATTCTGGTCGGTTCAAGTAGCCTTTTGCTAATCCTGCACCACCGATGTGTAACTCTCCTGGTACACCTACGGGTACTAGTTGTAAGTTTTGGTCTAGTATGTATATCTGGGTATTGTCAATTGGACGACCAATAGAAATCAAGCTGTCATTGGATTCGAGTTGACATACCAATGACCAAATAGTAGTCTCTGTTGGCCCATAAAGGTTCCACAAAGAAGCGTTTCTGGCAAACAGTTGATTAACTAGATCCCAAGGTAAAGCTTCACCCCCGCAAAGTATTTTTAGATCGCTAAATTGGTAGTTGGAGTCTAAAAGCAATCTCCAAGTAGCTGGAGTTGCTTGCATAATTGTTGCCTTAGACTTAACTAGCAAGTCAAATAACTCTCTTCCATCCAGGGTCGCGTCACGACGGGCTATGACCACAGATGCACCTACAGTTATAGGCAGAAAAATTTCTAAACCAGCAATATCAAAGGAAATTGTAGTGATTGCAAGCAGTGTATCTTGTTTTGTTATTCCTGGGCGCTGCTGCATGGCAGATAGGAAATTGCTCACAGCACTATGTGAGATTTGCACACCTTTGGGCTGACCTGTAGAACCGGAAGTATAAATCACATAAGCTAAGTTACTAGCTTGGATATCAGTGATGAGATTTCCTTGAGCCAACTGAGAAATCAACTCCCAGTTAGTATCCAAGCTTATAAGCTGCGCTTGACACTGGGGTAATTTCTCAACTAAATGGTGTTGACTCAGCAGCACTGAGACTTGAGCATCTTCCAAGATAAAGCTTAGACGCTCTTGGGGATATTCTGGGTCAAGTGGTACATAAGCCCCACCCGCCTTGAGAATACCAAGTAATCCCACGATCATCTCCAAAGAGCGCTCCACACAAATTCCTACCAGCACATCGGCTCCTACACCCAAAGACTGCAAGTAATGTGCCAACTGGTTAGCACGACAATTCAACTCGTGGTACGTCAATTGGTGATTCTCAAACACAACTGCCACGGCATCGGGCGTGCGCTCTACTTGCTCCTCAAACAACTGATGGATACATTTATCTTGGGGATAATCTACGCTTGTATCATTCCACTCCACTAATAACTGTTGCTGCTCAGATGCTGTGAGCATTGGCAATTGGGAAATCCGCTCATTAGGATTTGCCACAATTGCCTCAAGCAGCGTCACAAAATGACCAGTCATCCGTTCGATAGTGCTGCTATCAAACAAGTCAGTGTTGTACTCCCACCCTCCAAACAGTCCAATGGGAGTGTTTTCCATTGATAAAGTTAAGTCAAACTTTGCCGTGGTGATTCCTATTGGCAAGCCACTGATACTTAACTCAGTCAACTCTATTTCAGACATGGGTGCGTTCAGGAGAACGAACATCGTTTGGAACAATGGTGTATGGCTCAAGTCCCGTTCTGGCTGCAATGCTTCCACCAACGTCTCAAAGGGCAAATCTTGATGAGCATAGGCGGATAATGCCATTTCCCGAACACGTGGGAGTAATTCGTTAAAGGTGCGATCGCCTGAAACTTGAGTTCGCATCACTAAAGTATTGACAAAAAAGCCAATAAGTGCTTCTAACTCAGTGCGATCGCGGTAGGCAATTGGTGTTCCCACCAAAATATCTTCTTGTCCCGTGTAGCGGTAAAGCAGGGTATTATAAGCCGCCAACAACGTCATAAACAAAGTTACCCCTTGCTGTTGACTCAGTTTTTCCAACTGTTGGGTCAACTCAACAGACAGCATAAACACATGATATGAGCCATTGAACGTCTGCACAGCAGGTCTTGGTCTATCTGTGGGTAGTGGCAAGAATGTGGGTGCATTTGCCAACTGTTTTTCCCAGTAACTCAACTGGTTTTGTAGTACTTCTCCAACTAACCATTGTCTTTGCCAAATAGTAAAATCCGCGTACTGAATTGGTAGTGGTAATAGAGGTGATGGTTGACCTTGAGAATAAGCATTGTACAGTGCTTCTAACTCCTGGACAAACACACCTATTGACCAGCCATCACAGACAGTATGGTGCATACACACTGATAACCAATGTTCTGTAGGAGACAGCACCACCAATATCGCTTTGATTAATGCATCATGAGCTAAGTCAAAAGGCTCAATTCCTTGTTGTTCCAGTAATTTCTGTGCAGCCGTTTTTTGTTCTGTTACTTCTGCTGAGGCAGAGGCTTCTCTACGAGATGCTGCGCGAACGCTCAGTACAGGTGTTGATAAATGCTGCAAGTCAACGATTCTTACTGTCCAATTCGTTACCGTTTGAATTATTTGTAAAGGTTTTCCATCAACAGTAACAAAGTTGGTGCGTAATACTTCATGGCGATGAATAATTTCAATTAAGCTTTGTTCTAAGGCTGCAACATTAAGAGTTCCTACTAAACGCAAACCTATGGATAGGTTGTATGAGGCACTGTTCAACTCTAACTGGTCTAAAAACCACAAACGCTGTTGAGCAAATGACAGTGGTATTTCTGCATTCTCTACCCGCTTTAAAATAGGTGGTGCTGACAGTTCTATATCTTGCTGCTGTAACTGCTGAATCAATAGCGCTAATTGGGCAATTGTTGGTGCAGAAAATAACTCACGTAATGGTAGTTCTACTTTCAATCTGGTACGCACACGGGAGATAAATTGCGTTCCTAGTAGGGAGTGTCCTCCTAGTTCAAAGAAGTCATCATCTCTGCCTACAAGCTCTACTTTCAGGACTTGTTGCCAAATTTGTGCAAGGATTTCTTCAATTGGGTTACGTGGAGCTACGTATTTATCTCTTGATTCACTACTTGGCTCTGGTGCTGGTAGAGCGCGACGATCTATTTTGCCGTTAGGGGTTACGGGTAAAGCTTCTAAGATGACGATCGCACTTGGTACCATGTATTCTGGTAGCTTTTCTTTGAGGAAGCTACGCAGAACGCTAATTGTAGGTGTCACCTGTGGCTGCGGTACGATATAAGCTACTAGGCGCTTGTCACCCCTGTTATCTTCACGGGCTATGACACATGATGCTTGCACGTGGGGATGTTGGCTCAGTGTTGCTTCTATTTCTCCCAATTCAATGCGGAATCCCCGGATTTTTACTTGGTTGTCGATGCGTTCCAGGTATTCGATATTGCCATCTGGTAGATAACGTGCTAAGTCCCCTGTTTTATAGAGACGTTTTTCCCCCCTGCTCCCCTGCTCC
>NZ_NOLI01000298.1:0-3249 GCF_002245975.1 Nostoc sp. 'Peltigera membranacea cyanobiont' 213
GATACTTGAAAGAATCAGCGAGTTCCTCCGCAAACGCGGAATGAATGTAAGCCAAAAGAAAACCAAAGTTACCGCCGTGACGAGGCTGTGGATTGGCTGTTGCAGGGGTTGGGGAAACAAGCTAAACCTTATTTATCTTCGTTGCAAGCGAAGCTGCTGGCGGCTGTTGAGAGAGAGTACAACCTTGTTTGGAAGCAGCAGAAGTGACGATACAGCTAGTAAACAAGAGGTTAATCCAACAAATACACAATGCAACAATTAACTCATTGTATGAAAGCGGTAAGCGATCGCTTCAGTTTCAAGCCGTTATTATGCAAACTACTAAGCGGCGAAAACACTTGTGCTGAACGGATTATTCCCGGCTTATTGAACGGATGGCTTAACGTGTATAAAAACAACAAGAATAGTAGATGATAATCATGCCTTGGAACCTAAAGCAATTCTCCCAGTAATGCAAATCCAAGGGTCTATTTTTCTCATTTCAGTAAATTCACTGCAACAGTATTTATCTAGAAAGGTACATAAAAGTATAAGTTAACTTTCAGGAAAATTACGATGAATTTTACAGAGTCTCTCAAAAATGAGCTAATTTCTTCAGGTATAATTGACCAAACTTTAAAGGTAGGAGATATTATTCCTAATTTCATTCTACCTAATGCTTTCAGCCAAGCAGTAGAATTACAAAAACTACTAGTTACTGGGCCTGTAGTTATTTCCTTTTTTCGAGGTTCTTGGTGTCCTTTCTGTAACTTAGAACTAGCAGGACTCCAACAAGCATTACCTGCAATTAAAACATTAGGAGCATCAATAATTGCTATTTCACCTCAAACTACTCGTCATACCATATCAACTGTAGAAAAACATGAACTAACTTATGAAGTATTGAGCGATCGCAGCAATATGATTGCTCGTCAATTTGGCATTGTGTTTCAAATCCCGGAGTATCTAAGACCTATATTAGAGTCAAAGGGTCATGTGTTACCTAGATACAATGGAGATGAGTCTTTTGAACTACCTATTCCAGCTACATTTGTAGTTGATCGAAACGGAAAAATCGTTTATGCTTTTGTTGATGCAGATTATACTAAACGGTTAGACCCAATTGAAATAGTGAGTATTCTAAGAAACATTCCTATAGTTAGCAAAAGCTAGTACAGTACGGCGTAAATAAACCACCCATTCCAAATCAATACAACTCTTGGAGAGGCTACGCTTTAAGCGTAGCTATGCCGCAGGCTTTACGGCAAGCTCAGTAACCATGAAATGCTTATGCTGCATTCATTTTTAATTCTGCCCTGCGGTAGCAGTATATTAATTTTAGATTTCACTATTTTTTCCAATTCTTAGATAATATTCAGTTTTATACCATATTCATCTCAGGATAATCTGTCACTCTAATAATTAAAATCAATCAGGCAGTATTGAGAAAATATTTACTTATAAAGTATCTGTATTATTTGATGAGTTTCATTTAAAATTATCACAAAATAGTTATCAAAAATATGCAAAACGCTAATCTACAAAAAGCGACATTTGGAGCAGGGTGTTTCTGGGGAGTTGAAGCAAGTTTTGCGAGAACTACCACTACCTAGTTCTATCAAGGTACATAAACCTGTCATTTGGGCGATTTCTAGGGCAGATGTTTCTAAAATTGCTTGCTCGCTCGGTGCGAGTTGGATAGTATTCTGGCAGTTCACAAATTTGCTCAAATAGTTCTGAGCCTTGGTCATCGTATAAGTAACGGCATGGTAAGGTTTTAGGTTGATTGCTTAGTCCTTGAATAATATCTGTGTCTTCCTGAATTGATAGCTGAGACGAATGTAAATTAATCCAGCGAAAACGAGAATCTTCTTTTTGTTGAATCCTCAATTTATTGCTCTCCTTGAGTTATTTTTGTATTGAGATATAGCGATTCCCATTCAAATGTAGTACAACGTTAAATTGCAAGGTGTAGGGGCAATTCATGAATTGCCCCTACAGGTGTGCCTCACATCAATGAGAATCGCTATATTGAGATACAGACTTATGGCCCAATACGCTTGGGTTAAAGGCTACTGGCAACAATTTTGGGTTTTCGAGACGCGATAAATCGCCGTCTCTAGAAGTGTTTTGTTGCTCATTCTGAACTGTATTGACTTATAGCCTGGTATCCTGTTATGAAAGCAGTGGTTTAGGCGGATTTATGCTATGGCGATCGCCTTTTTATCCTGCTCAATTTTTGGTTCCTGATGTTGTGCTTCATATTTACCAAATTGCTGAATAAGTTGAGCAACTAATCCTGTCCATCCAGTTTGATGACTAGCGCCAATTCCGGCTCCGTTATCACCATGAAAATACTCATGGAATAAAATCAAATTTTGCCAGTGTGGGTCATTTTGAAACTTTTGTATTCCACCATAAACAGGACGTTGACCAGAGGAATTTTGCAAGAAAATTCTAGTTAATCTTTGAGATAATTCACATCCAACTTCCCAAAGTGTCATCATCTTACCAGAACCTGTGGGACATTCCACTTTGAAATCATCGCCCAAGTAATAATAAAATTTTTGCAGAGATTCAATTAATAAGAAATTCACCGGGAACCAAATAGGGCCGCGCCAGTTAGAATTACCACCAAATAAACCACTGCTAGATTCAGCAGGTTCATAATCTACACGAAATTGTGAACCATTGACATCAAAAGTATAGGGATGTTCGGCATGAAATCTGGAAACTGCGCGAATACCGTAAGGGCTAAAAAACTCACTTTCATCAAGCATTTTTTGCAGAATACTTCTTAATTTATCCCGTGAAACAATTGCTAATAATCTTCTAGCACCAATTCCTTTTGTTTCCATACAAGCTACATTTTGCCGTAAGTCAGGACGGTTTTGGATAAACCATTCCAGCCGTTTCTTAAAGCCAGGAAGCATCTTTAAGGTTTCTGGTTCAATACTTTCAATCGCAAATAGGGGGATTAATCCCACCATTGACCGGACTTTTAAGGTAATCTGCCGTTCATGTAAATGTAGCACATCGTAGTAAAATCCATCTGATTCATTCCACAAACTGGCTTCCATTTCGCCAATTTTATTCATCGCATCGGCTATGTAGAGAAAATGCTCAAAGAACTTGGTGGCAATGTCTTCATAAACAGGATTGCTCTTGGCTAATTCGAGAGCGATCGCTAACATACAGCGTATTTGAGGTTTATGAGGTACAGTAACAACAATTAGTAAACCAATTTTTTAGATGCTTTGGATTAACTAA
>NZ_NOLI01000299.1:0-3221 GCF_002245975.1 Nostoc sp. 'Peltigera membranacea cyanobiont' 213
ACCGATTCTCCTGGCAAAGCAGGTAGGGATTGAGGTTCATTAAAACCAGCGATCGCATCATGTTGTTGCCAAATTAAAGCTTTAGCTGCGGGTTTACCTAAATACAGTTGGGGAAAGTTTTCAACTGTGGGTTTAGTATAGGCTACTGTTTTGCAACAATTATGTTTATTCTTACCTTCACCTTCTTTAATTGCTCTAAACTCAATTTCTAGCACACCTAAACTCCGCCATTTATCACTTTTACCACTAAATGGTACTTGGAAATAATCAGCAAAGGTTTTCTCTAATGAACGGTAAAACTCTTCACGGACTGATTTAAAACTCCAGAGAGCTACATTCTTGAATCGGACAACAACAGGAGTAGTATGTAATGGTTGATTTTTGTCATCAAGAAACATGATTGCGTGTTCTGAACAGACATCCATTGTTCTTTTATCAAGACTATGCCTGTAGTCATCATAAAGACCAACAAACGAACCACCTACTTCTTCAACATCTGATTTATAGCGGATATATTCTGGTGCAAAAGCTAAAACCAGCAACCGACCTTCAGTAATTAATAGTCCGGTGACATCTTCAGTTAAAGTGACGGTAGTTAGATCATCTTCTTCTAGCATTTCTAGCCAACCAGCTTTTTCTAACTGGTCTTCTGGAATCAATAGTCCAGCAGGTTTATCGTTAACGACAATGCCATAGGGAAGAAGCGGTTTACGGACTTGGTTATAATGATCATTGAAGAGTTCTGGGTCTATTTCAAAATCGGTTTCTTCAAAGTCATAATCATCAGGTTCAGTTGCTCTGGCTTTGGTAGTTTTAGGTTTAGTAGCAGCAGTTTTGGTCGTAGATTGATGGGGGTATTTAGAGTTGTTTGTAACTTTTGATTTAACCATTGGACTGCATAAATATGATTGTCCAAAGCATGAGGCGTTAGCCTCTAAATTCAGTTATTGAGTTTGCTTAACGCTCGCCCTATAGAAGATTGGGAATTTCGCGTTTTTTTGTTTAGCATACTATGTTTTGATTTTAATCTGATTCATAATGATAACGAGCTTGTAAAAAATAAACTTTATTTTGCATTACTTTATAAACCAAACGATGTTCTAAATCAATGCGTCGTGACCAAGTATCAGGAGCAATATATTTAAGAGGTTCAGGTTTACCTAAGCCTGTAAACGGTTGACCGTCAAGAATATCCGCTACTAAATCTAATATCTTATCTCCTTTTTTTCTATCATGATTATACCACCAAGCCAAATCTGCTTTAAAATCAGGACTGAAAACCGGAAAATAACCAGATAATTCTTTTTCTTCATATTGTACAATATTCTAATTTTGTTGTCAAAATTGTATTTATTGATATAATTATGAAACTGGACAAATCAAAATAGACAGTCAAAACGCGGAACTAGTCAAAACGCGGAACTAATTAAAATAGCCTTTTTCAAAACAGAAAATAGAAAATAATTATGAGACCATTAATTTCCGAATTTTCTTACGGATATGCTTTGACTGAAGAAATAGTTTCTTATCATCGTCATAAAATGAAAGTTGCACCCGTTTTTCCATCACTGTATAAGGAAGGGAAAGACGGATATGGATACGATGTTAGTATTGACGTATTAGGTATTCCTATTTTTTTACAATTCAAATTGTCTGATTATATGAAAGGACGTAAAAAAACTAAAGAAATTGAACACGGACTTTTTACAGGTTCTTTTTACCGAATGCACTTACGCTCTCGCGAAAAATCCAAACAACATGACTTACTATTAAAACTAGAAAAACAAAGGAATCATGTTTATTATGTAACACCTCTATTTTATGAACTAAAAACACTTAATGAACTTTATATCAATAAAGAAATAGTAAAAAATTCTGCTTTCATTTCCCCAAGTTTGATAGGAGTGATTCCAGATAATGATGAACATCATATATCTTTTAAAGCGACTGGGAAGCAATTTTATATATTTTCCGAACCCAGAGAATTAGGCATATTACCTAGTTATGAAACAGTCTTTGAAGATTTAAATTTCACAGAATCACAATATCCTTGGGATACAATTACATCTGATATGATTAGGATTTTAAGAGATAGTGAAATTCTTAGTGATGAAAATTTCAGTTTACTAAGAGTAAGATTCAGAAACCAACCTCAAATACAACAAGTTGCTTATTTGGCTCAAGTTTTTTTTGATAGTCAGCTATTTGTTGCAAATCGTTCAAATTAAACCACAAAATTTAGTAATCTCTACTGACAACCCCAACCCTACCATTGACTCGCATTTTCAGGGGTAATAATTGCGGTTGTTGATCATTAAAATCATAGATTTCTCTGGGTTCAAATTCCGAATCTCCCAAATTAGCAGCCCATAATTTACCATCTCTTATCTCTTTCAAAAAATATCCACAAGGTCAATTCCCTAGTTTTGACTTGGTAACTAAAATTGCTGGTAAACGCATACTTAACCGCTATGAACCTTTACCAGAAAAATCTAGCAAACACTGCTAACTCGACATTAATTGAAGTCTCAACTTACCAACCAACACTAGCCAATATTGACTTCGGCAAATTCTTTCAACAGTACAACAACCCCCAAGGTTGGACAATGATGGCTGGACTACTGGTAGTTTTAATACTACTGCAAATCAGTGGTACGGGTAAAGGCAAAATCACCACTGGTAAAGTCTGCGGTGTCAGCGAAAAACTAGCAGCCACTAACTAGGCTGTTGACTTTGTGTATTTTTCGGGATTTTTGGGGAAAATTATTGGTGTTATTTTTTGTTCTGCCTAAAGTGCCTGCTTCAGGCACTTTAGGCAAAAATAAGCAACACATTTTTTGCGTGAAGTCTTATGGGCTAAAGGGTACAGAGTCAACACCCTAGATTTTGACCACAGCAGCAGGTACTTTCTCATCTTTCATCCAAGCTGATTTGCTGAGGGCATTTATAGGGAAATCGGACATTCCCACTAAGCTTGAAGGTAGAGAGATGGTGGTGTTCAAGCTAGATGATGAACGCCGTAGTGTGGTTGGGCCTCTGCTGGCGGCTGCAATGCACTTGATGATTGTCGGTAATTTAAGCCGTCCCCGCAAAGATCCGTTGATTATTTCTTTGGATGAATTACCATCTATAAAACTAGACCGCTTACCTCAGTGGATTAATGAATATCGTTCTAATGGTGCCTGCTTTATTCTGGGTATCCAAAGTTTAGAGCAACTTTA
>NZ_NOLI01000003.1:0-119900 GCF_002245975.1 Nostoc sp. 'Peltigera membranacea cyanobiont' 213
GGGAATGAGGGATCGGGGGGAGAATAACTAATGACAAATGACAAATGACAAATTAGACATTTACCGGCTGTTTATTATCGGCTGAATAATTGTTGCGATCGCTAATTACAAATTCCGTGACGGTTTCTTTTCCTGTAATCAATCTTGCTCCACGATTACGGGTGAAATAGCTCCATGCCCATTGAATCATTACTACTAATTTGTTGTTAAATTCAATTAAGAAGTAGATGTGAATAAATAGCCAAAACAGCCATGCAACGAAACCTGTCAGCTTGGTAAAGCCCAAATCAACCACAGCAGAATTGTGCCCAATCATCGCTAAACTACCATGATCCGTATAAGCAAAGGGCGGTAAACTGTTACCTGCAAGCCGCTTTTGGACTAATGCTGCTACATATTCACCTTCTTGCTTCGCTACAGGTGCAACACCAGGTAGGGGTTTACCATTTTGATGAGAAAAATTTGCTAAATCGCCAACTACAAAAATATTGGGATGTCCCTTAATACTCAAGTCAGGTTCAACGATAATCCGTCCAGCGCGATCGCACTCAGCACCTGTGCGTTCTGCTAGCACTTTCCCCATTGCCGAAGCTTTCACTCCTGCTGCCCATAATACCGTTTTTGAGGCAATTTCTTTAACTTCATCGCCTTGTTTGAGGGTAACAACATCATTTTCAATATTCGTTACCAGTGTTTTTGTCTGAACAATCACCCCCAAACGTGTCAGGGATGCTTCCGCTTCTTGTGATAACTCTGGTGCAAAGGGTGGCAAAATCCGATCCAGCCCTTCTAATAGCAAAATCTTGGCTTCTGATGTGTCGATGTTGCGGAAATCGTCTTTGAGGGTTTGATTTGCTAATTCTGCGATCGCACCCGCTAACTCTACACCTGTTGGGCCACCACCCACAATTACAAAGGTTAACCAAGCGCGGCGTTTTTCTGGATCGGTTTCATTTTCTGCGGCTTCAAAGGCTGAAAAAATCCGGCTACGCATTTCTATGGCATCTTCTACCGTTTTCAAGCCTGGGGCGAATTCTTCCCAGTTATCTTTGCCAAAGTAGGAATGCTTCGCACCTGTAGCAACAATTAACGTGTCATAAGCTATTGCTTCGTCGCCCACAGTGACTTGTTTTGCTTCTGGATCGATATTATTCACCTCTCCCAACAGCACTTTCGTATTCTTGCTCTTGCTGAGGACAGAACGCAACGGTGAGGAAATATCCGCAGGAGACAGCGCACCTGTGGCGACTTGGTATAGGAGGGGTTGAAATAGATGAAAGTTACGTTTATCGATGAGAGTAACGTTTACTGCTGCTTTAGCGAGTGTTTTGGCCGCATAAAGTCCACCAAAACCACCGCCAACAATAACTACTTGATGGGGTGGATTATTGTCAAGTGAATTTACCATAAGAAATATTATCCGGTATTCCGACTATTGTTACTATTCTTAACAAATTTGTATCAAACTTGTCATCATATATTTTGTATTGCTTCTTACATTTGAAGAATGATTAAAGTAATCAAAACTACAGGATGAATAGAACTTTGTAAGATGGAGCCTCAGACAATAAGATTTGGCACTACTTGAATTGCTCTTTATTTATGTAAATTTACTAATGATAGACGTAGTATTTATACGATTTTATTCAGAACTAGTTGATTCTGGTGTTTGTGTCAAACGTGGTGAATGATTTTGCCGCCAAAGCTTAAAGCCATAGACAAGTGCAGCAAAAATTAACAAATAGGGACTGTAAACAATTAACCAAATACCGAGTTTGAGTAAGCCAACGGAAAATGCACTCAAAGAGTGGGTAGAATTGTTCCAAGTTTCCTGAACTTGCAAACCAAAGGCGGGTTGCGGACTGGTGCTAGAAACTGCTGCTTCTAGATTCAGCGTAATGGTGGAATAAGCAACTTGATTTTGTAAGCTTTTGAGTTGAGCATCAATTTGTTCTATTGTTTGTCGGACATTACTCAGTTCTTGGGAAACACTAAGCACATCTGTAATAGAACCCGATCGATCCATAATTTTTTGCAAATTGGCTTCAGTTTTCCGCAAATTGGTTAATCTAGCTTGGAAATCTACTAGGCGATCGCCCACATCTTCGGCAGTGATATTACGACTATCGACAGTGCCTAATTTAGCTAGTTCCTCTAAAGTAGGTTCCAGTCGATTCTCTGGTATCCGTAATTGGATTGTTGCTGTGTAACGCGGGTTATCGGTTTTGGGTTGTTGTTGTTTCAACCCGATTAAATCCCCTTGCTGTTTGTTGATAATTTGCGAAACAGCATCAACAGTCTTATCTACAGAACTGACAGTCAAAGACATTGCTGCCTTTTTAATTAGTTGAGCGCGAGAACGGTTTATTGGTGCAGCTTCCGCCTTTTGGGAAATACTGCTTGCTTGATTTGCTGCGCCACCGGTTGCACTTGGAGGTAAAGCCTTATTTGCTAACCTCTCGGAAGAGGCGCAACTGGTGAAAATGAACCCTCCTAATAATGCGCTCACAAATAAAGCAGATGTGCGTGGCAATTTAGTCGAAGTATACATAATTTATCCTCAGATGGATGAACTTAACCCCAGTATTACTGAAGTAAAACTCAAAGCTAGTATTGTTGCGATTTATGTAACAGGGTTAGTTATTTGTCATTTTTGATTTGTCATTTGTCCCCAATCCCAGTTCAAAGGGACAAATTCAATGTTTGACAGTTAATCTGTGGGGACTCAATTTAGGGTACAATCGTAAGCCTGCCAATAAATGACGATGCTTGCTGACAGGAGATGCTTCTATGGCCCGGATGTATTATGACGAAGATGCCAATTTAGACCTTTTGGCTGGAAAAACTATTGCTATCATCGGCTATGGTTCTCAAGGTCATGCCCACGCTCTCAATCTCAAAGATAGTGGTTTGAATGTGATTGTGGGACTATATCCGGGTAGTAAGTCAGTAGCAAAAGCTGAAGCTGCTGGGTTGACTGTGAAAAATGTCGCAGATGCTGCTAATGCTGCTGACTTTATCATGATTTTGTTACCTGATGAAGTTCAAAAAACGATTTACAAAAACGAGATTGAACCAAATTTAGAAGAAGGAAATGTGTTAGCTTTTGCCCACGGCTTCAATATTCACTTTGGGCAAGTTGTACCACCGGCTAATGTAGATGTGGTGATGGTAGCACCCAAAGGGCCGGGGCATTTGGTACGGCGGACTTATGAAAGTGGGGAAGGTGTACCAGCGCTATTTGCAGTTTATCAAGATGCGAGTGGTCAGGCACGCGATCGCGCCATGTCTTACGCTAAAGGTATCGGTGGTACTCGCGCCGGTGTTCTCGAAACAACTTTCCGCGAAGAAACCGAAACAGATTTATTTGGCGAACAAGCGGTATTGTGCGGTGGTTTGAGTGCTTTAATCAAAGCCGGATTTGAAACTTTGGTAGAAGCTGGTTATCAACCAGAATTGGCTTATTTTGAATGTCTGCATGAAGTCAAGCTGATTGTTGACTTAGTTGTGGAAGGCGGTTTAGCTAAAATGCGCGACAGCATTTCTAACACAGCTGAATATGGTGATTATACCCGTGGTCCTCGGATTGTTACCGAACAAACCAAAGCTGAAATGCAGAAGATTCTCAGCGAAATTCAATCTGGACAATTTGCACGAGAATTTGTTCTAGAAAACCAAGCTGGTAAACCAGGATTTACCGCCATGCGTCGCAAAGAAGCTGAACACAAAATTGAGGAAGTTGGTAAAGATTTACGCGCCATGTTTAGCTGGTTGAAAAAAGCTTAAGCAAATATACCAGGCGATTAGAAATCGCGGCTACACAAACGAAGTCCGCCTACGCGGACTCTAAGAATTTGAAACCCACGAAGGTGGGTTTTGTCTGTATAGCCGCGAATTCCATTCGCCAGGGCAAAACGTGTTTTTAGAAAAGTGAAATGCTCCCCTCCAAACCTCTCTTTGAAAGGTCGAGAGGCTTTGAATTCCCCCTTCCCGCGTGGGCTATCCATTACCCGCATCTTTATTTCACTTGAGCTTTATCTTCACTGGGACAAAAACGCCACAGCCCATGTTAGCTAATATTTACTTAAGTATTTATAAATATATTATACTTATAATTATTGCCATAAAAATGGCTTCTGCAAGCCATAGAACTTCTTCAGAAGCCATCATACTTAGATAAATAAGTATAAAATTATACTATTCTACAGTGACACTTTTAGCCAAATTCCGGGGCTGATCGACATCCAAACCGCGACGGGCGGCAATATGATAAGCCAATAGTTGCAAAGGAACTACTGTCAGAATCGGAGAAAGTAATTCGTCTACATGAGAGATGGGAAGAAGATCGTTAAAGATTTCCGCAGCTTCGCCATCGTTGACGGGAGTCACGCCAATTAACCGAGAATCTCTAGCTTTGGCTTCTTGAGCATTAGAAATAACTTTTTCGTACACAGTACCAGGGATTGCGATCGCCACTACTGGTACTTTCGCATCTAAAAGCGCGATCGGGCCATGCTTCATCTCTCCAGCCGGATAACCTTCGGCGTGAATATAGCTAATTTCTTTTAATTTCAATGCTCCTTCCAAAGCAATGGGAAAATTAATTCCTCTTCCTATAAAAATGAAATCTTTGGTTTCGGCGAATTCGTGGGCTAACTGTTCGGTTAAACTTTCTTGATTTGCCAAAGTCGCCTCAATTTCTTTGGGAATCTGCCGCAACCCATTAATAATTTTATCTAATGTGTCTTTTGAAACAGTCTGACGACGAGCCGCTAAATCCAATGCCAAAGCATAAAATGCCATCAGTTGAGCAGTAAAAGTTTTTGTCGCCGCCACTCCAATTTCAATTCCCGCTAGAGTACTGATGACATGCGGCACTAGATGACCGAGGCTGCTTTCAGGTCGATTGGTAATACCCAATAGTCGCGCTTGATATTTGGGTTCTTTCCCTTGGCGACGTTCTTTTTCCATTGTTAAAGCTGCTAGGGTATCGGCAGTTTCGCCTGATTGGGTAACACCGATAATCAATGTGTTAGCCGTGATGGGTGATGGTGCATAGCGATACTCAGAAGCGTAATGTACTTGAGTTGAAATTTCTGCTAATTGTTCGATTAAATATTTGCCGATTAATGCTGCGTGCCAACTCGTACCGCAGGCGACAATCTGAATTTGTTCTAAATCAGTGTAAAAATCCGCAGGTAAACCAAGATTGATTGGCGATTCGGTAGATTCGACTGGATTAAAGTAAGCGTCTAAACTAGCTCTTACTACCCCTGGTTGCTCGTGGATTTCTTTGAGCATGAAGTGTTTGAATCCCTGCTTTTCTACCATTGCGGGATTGAAGTTGAGCAGGCGGGGTTGTTTTTTCAACCTGTCGCCAGCAAAATTGTAAATCTCAACGCCCAAAGGTGTAAGGCGGGCAATTTCGCCATTTTCCAGAGGTAGCACCGCACGGGTGTAAGCAACGATCGCAGGCGTGTCAGATGCACAAAAGAATTCCCCTTGCCCAAAACCAATTACCAAAGGCGCTTGTTGGCGGACAACAATCAATTCATCCGGGTAGTCAGCAGAAATAACTGCGATCGCAAATGCCCCATGTAAGTGGTTAACAGCTTGGCGAATTGCTTTTAAGAAGGGCGATGAGGTAGATGAGGGGGGAATATGCTTTAAAAATTCGGCTATGAGATGGGGAATTACTTCAGTATCAGTTTCAGAAACAAACTGGTGTCCTTTTCCTTTAAGTTCTTCGCGTAAGTCGCGGTAATTTTCGATAATGCCATTTTGCACAACCGCCACTCGCTTTGCCGTATCCAAATGGGGATGGGCGTTGTATTCTTCTGGTTTACCATGAGTTGCCCAGCGAGTGTGACCAATACCAATCTGGGCGGGAGTTTCTATTTGTTCCAGTTTAGAACGCAAGTTATGCAGTTTACCCTTTGCCCGCACACAATTAACCTCACCTTCCCAAACAGTGGCGATTCCAGCAGAATCGTAGCCCCTGTACTCTAGTTTTTCCAGCCCAGCCAGTAAAATGTCTGTGGCCGCTTGAGTGCCTATATATCCAACGATTCCGCACATTGTTCGCACCGCTTTTTTTCAGGATGATTAAATCCAGTATAGTGTTCAGCACAAACTTGACTTTTTGCAAATAAAAAAAGGGAGTAATATTACTCCCCAACCACTAGGTATTGTTATGGATTTTTACAGTGGATTACCCGTCAGGTTAAAAGCTGACGGCACAAATACGGCTTTTAGGATTTGGATACCCAGAGATTTTTATCCCCAATCTAAAATTAAGATTTCGCAAAGTGGGTAGTATCCACTCTACGACGCTAAAGGTGCTTGCTATTGCCACACTTCCAAGTCTTAAGTGCCGAGTTCCGAGTTCTGAGTGAAGAATCAAGAAATTAGTTTTTTTGATTTACTTCTTTTTGTCTCAGCACTCAGCACTCGGCACCAACTTCTTAGTAAGCCAGACCCATACTGCGAGTTGTTTCAGCGCCCAGGTAAACCCGGATGCTCAAAAAGTCAGTGGGACAAGCGGTTTCGCAGCGCTTACAGCCAACACAGTCTTCTGTACGGGGTGAAGAGGCAATTTGAGCAGCTTTACAGCCGTCCCAAGGAACCATCTCAAGTACATCAGTAGGGCAAGCGCGGACGCATTGGGTGCAGCCAATGCAGGTATCGTAGATTTTGACAGAATGAGACATTGAAAAAACCGCTCCTTTCGAGTGTTCTTCTCTGCGAAAGAATCATAATCAACGCATAGTTTACCGCAGTGGTTGATAGGCCGTAATCAAAAGGCTACATAACTTCAAACAATGTAATGAGCACCCTTGGTAAGTTGTTTTTCCGAGATTGCCCCTATTGCCCTATTTATTAGCAACATCAGAGAGCGGATTTTACCTACCCTATACCATAATGGGGTTTAATCGTAAAGACAAATGAAACAAAAATAAATCTCCAAGACTAAATGCAGAAAATATTTATGGTATTTATTGATTGGCAACTATAGCAATCCTAAATTTTAGTTGTAAGAAAATACTATATTTATGGAGTTTGTTAAAATCAAAAGTTTGACAATAAATCAATTAATGCTTTGACATTGATACCTCTGCTGCAAGTCAAGAAGCGGCAGTCCCCTCATCAGGCATTCCCAGTCAGAGACTGGGAACGAGAGAAACGAGAGAATCTATAAAAGCTGTATATTTAACTTTTTAAATCTGTCAAACTCATCATTTTTACTTTTACATATCAGAGAATTTCAGAAATTGCAAACTCATCATTTACCACAGCAGTTTCTGTTGAAATATTTGGCTCATCAACCATCACTTGCAGTTGTTCTTCAGGATTTTTGGCATCAGCCAATTGTTCTTTTGTATACTCATCTTCTCGGATTTGTCTAGCAATACTTTCTAGCAGCCAAAGTTGTTCTTCCACAGACAAGGCACGGACGGAGCGTTCAATTTCTAGTAAATTCAGTGATATCATTTTGCTTCTGATTCCAAGCGGGACGTATTTTTCAAAGATATTATTATAAGTCAGTCTATCTGGTTAACCTAGAGCATCGCAAATTCCCCATTATTTTCCCCAAGCATATCTTTTCACAAATCAAATGAGATTGCTATAAATAACTAGAAGCCAACTTTATGACTTTTTAATTAAGTATTACTGCTGAAGCAAAATGTACGCTAAACTGACTACATGAATTACGAAACAGCTCGGAAACTCCTCATAGATCAGACAATTACAACCGAGGAAAACCCAGATGCGCTGTTAACGCGTATGAAACAGGGTAAACCGCCGGTACCCGGTCAGATCACCTCAATTTTGTTGGCATTGAAAGTGGTGTTTGAAGCCCTTAAAGATGCCAAGACCCTAGACCGAGAACTGGCTTTGGCCCTTTATCAGTTAAGCATTAAGGCACAACAGCTATTTGCCGCAGGGCGTAAAGCTGGCATAGATTGGCCGCCACTACTAAAGGAAGATTTGCTCCGAATTTCCTTAGCATCTGAAAGTATCTTTTCAGGTATATGGCAAACCCTAGCTCCTATAAGCTTAGGAAAACTATAGAACACCATTTCAGTAATTTATTGAATGAGAAGGGATAAGGGGCAAAGGAATATGAGAGAGCGAGGGAGAATAATTAATACCTAATGCCCAATATCCATTAACGAACTTGCAGTTCATTTTCTAACTTGTCTAAGTCAGTTTTGAGAAAAACCGTCATTTGACCGGTAAAAGCTTTGCCAGTCTTGGGTTGGGCAATTTCCACCCAATATACATAGCGATCGCCTACTCGTAATTCTCCCTTTAAAGCTTCCCGGATGGGAGTTTTGGCAAGACGCGCCGAGTTAACTACCTTCTGGTTGGGATACTCGTACACTATTTGGGCGCGATCGTAGTCTTGATAAATCTCCAAGCCATAAATTACCCGCAAGGATTCCTGGAGACGCGCAAATGACATGCCGTTAATGGCATCATACATGGAAATACGCTCACTGCGAATTGTGCCACGGTCTTTGGAAAATTCCACCCTACCAGGGGGCAATACCGACGCTTGAAAAGTGAATCTTTGAGCAGCAGTATCAGTCTTTTGCACAAATAATTTCTCCCCACTCCTCGGCTGGAGTGTCGGATGTGCTTTAATCCAAGTGCCTACTTCCTCTGTACTTTGCCCTGGTAAAGCATTGGCTTGGAAATTTCCCAGTATTCCCATAGACAGCCAGGGAACTAGAGAGACAGGCAAAATTAAAAAATTAAGCAGAGATTTATTGAGCATTTTGGTGTTCAGGATTTTCATGGAAATTCCCCCATTAGGGAGTAACCATAGTCTTCCCGTTTTTCAGCAAGATTATTTCAAGCATCAACCCAACTTAAGACATCAGGGATCTTACTTATCAACGCTCTATCATAGAAAAACGCAAGACTTGAAACGGGAAAAGGAATTGATGGTAAAACTTTTATGAATCAGCTTTTAACACAGTTTAAGCAAGTAAAAAAACTTTAGATTTGTCGGAGTTCCGCATTTAACCGGCGTTGCAGATATGTGTCCTGAAAAGTTAGAAAAACTAATGCAGCAGCATGGTGAAGCTGCTAAATCCTACGCGAAAGAGGCTATCCAAATTGGCGATACATACATAATTCCAAACTTTGGTTTTGATCCAATAATGCAGAATTGTCTAGATTTACTACTAGGTCGCAGAAAAACCTGGAACCACGGAGTAGTTGATATTCGAGTTTTTACAAAACCTGAAGACTTTACACTATTTGATGGCGACGAAGAGACTACAGAAATCGAAATTATTGATTTATTGACACTTTGCCGAAATCTTTATCCAGATGACTATGATTATTCCTACTTACCTGAATGGTGGACTGAGGAAGATATGCAAGATGCCGCTGAAGTGCTTGAGCCGCTTGATTTTGCAATTTGGATGCAAGATACATTCCGTCCAGATGAGTCAGAAGAAGAATCACTTACTATATGGCTAAAATCTGTGCAACCTTGCTTAGGAGAGGAGATTATCTTCTATAAAATGGAAGATGATGATGATTCTAATTGTGGTTTTGCGCCATACCTTTTTATAGGAGATCGTTGTCTTATAGTTGTTGCAAGATGTTGGCAGCTATAGACATCGCTAGTTCAAGCGTCAAAGACGAGGATCGTCTACAGGTGGATGCCAGCCTCCTTGTACCAAGGCGGATATTAAAGCGGACATGATGTAAAACCGTGTCTTATTTTGGGTAATAAGACACGGTTTCATAAAAGTATTTAGTTATAATATTACAAAAATCAAAGTAAGGTTTGATTTATACCAAATTAATCCATCTACTGAGATTTGTTTTCTGGTTGATTAACTTTCTCTGTTGTCGGAAAGATTTGGCGATCGTAGCTTGTCTTTTCTTGAGTTAGGGCGATCGCACTAAAGAAAATGGCACTTCCCACAGCCAAGGCTACCATTGGGCGCTTTAGCAAGACAAAATCTCTGAGAATCCTGGCTAAAGGTCGGCTTTGACGACGTAGCGACGAAGCAATCATCAATTGTCTCCAAGTAAATGGATCGCGGACATAATGACCGCTTTGACAAACTACTAGCCGTTCCTGACAATAGGGGCAACAAAATAAGCCCATGCGCGTTTTAACTGGTTTGGGTGTAGCATTTCTTTGGCAAATTGGGCAAGTAACATAATGATTATCAAAGGTGTGTATATTCATTTACCTCGTCCGCCTAGTCCATTTACTCGCTCTATAACAATAGCTATATTGAATTCCGATCGATACTTAGCAGATTTTCAAGTATGGTCTGACATCAGCCATAAATCATACATACATTGTATTACTACCAAGGATGGCTCAATGGTCGCAACACGAGTATAGCTAGATTTAAGCAAGGATGACTCCTAGTTAATGTTTGCGGGTGCGTTCACCCAGCCCACAAAAACTTTGTTGTCTCTAGAAAGAATAGTGTTCCCCACTAGCCACAGCGATATCCAACTAAGGCATCGCTGACCCTCAAATAACAATTGTCTCGCATTTAACCATTCTCCCCACAAAAATTTTGCACAATGACATTTTTGGCTAAAACTTTGTAAATCAAGCAAATAAAGTCTACTTGTCTGGTTGCTAAATAATGGCTCACAATGATAAGTAACAGATAAAAATTTAAATTTTTTCTTACATTTACCCCGTCTCTCAATGACTCTCTTGCCTCCCACTCAACTGAGGAAGGTAACGGAACAACCTGCCTTTCCTACACCTTCCACTCGTTTAGCTCAACTCATTAATCGTTTTCAACCATCGCCAGAAACCGTTGTCCTGTTTTTAGCCATGCTTATTGGCGGTGGTGCTGGTATGGGTGTAGTCACCTTTCATTATTTAATCCAGTTGATTCACCAGCTAATGCTGGAAAATTTAATGGGTCAAATCGGTATCTGGGGTGCTTGGACTTTAGCCTGCGTTCCCACCCTTGGCGGGTTAATCGTTGGCTTGATGCGATGGCGCACTCAAGATTTTGGCCCTGGACTTTCATCTCTCATCGCCGCCTCTCAGGGAACAGAGATTAAGCGACCACTACGACCAGTTACAAAAATGCTGGCCGCATCTGTTTCCTTGGGGAGCGGTGCTTCTTTAGGCCCAGAGGGGCCAAGTGTAGAAATTGGTGCAAATTTTGGGATGTTGTTCTCTGTGATTCTCAATGTATCTCAAGAGCGACAACGTTTGCTGTTGGGTGCTGGCGCGGCAGCTGGACTGGCGGCGGGATTTAATGCTCCCATTGCTGGAGTATTTTTTGCCCTAGAGGTGGTGATGGGGGCGACATCTTTTGCTACTTCTGCGGTAAGTGTAGTACTGCTAGCGGCGGTGGTAGCAGCATTAATTGCCCAAATTGGTTTGGGCGCACAACCTGCTTTTGATTTACCTGCTTACCAAGTCCGCAGTCCTTTGGAATTACCCCTTTATCTTGGCTTGGGTTTAGGAGCGAGTCTTGTTTCTCTGGCTTATACTCAATCTATTCGGGTAGCAAAAGCCTGCTTTGCTGGGAAGGTTCCAGGTTTTGCCTTTTTGGGACGAATTCCTGAGCCGATTCATCCAATTATTGGCGGTGTGATAATTGGCGCAGTTGCTTTGCATTTCCCGCAAATTCTGGGTGTGGGTTATGAAACTGTAGAAGCGATGCTTCAGGATGTGGAGTTTCCCCTTTCCCTCTTGGTGGTGCTGTTGGTGGTGAAGCTACTGATGACTGCAATTAGTGCGGGTAGTGGTTTCATCGGCGGTTTGTTTGCACCAGCCATGTTTTTAGGTGCTTCTTTTGGTTCAGCTTACGCCAAAATTTTGGCTGTGATATTCCCCGCTATTTGCGATCAAATGGCAGCTCCCCCAGCTTATGCAATGGTAGGAATGGCAGCAGTGTTAGCTGCTAGTGTCAGAGCGCCGTTAACGGCTATTTTAATGCTGTTTGAATTAACCCGCGACTATCGCATTGTTTTACCGTTGATGGCAGCTGTGGGTTTGAGTGTTTGGCTAGTGGAAAGGATTAAACCAACTTTTAACTCTAACTCTAATCTACAACAGATTGGTCTTTCGGAATTGAAAGATGAAAAAGCGGAAATTGTGCAGCAAATTTTGGTAGAAGATGCCATGCATCCTTCTCCAAAAAAGTTACCTGCAACCCTTGGTGTGTTAGATGCAGCTGTGGAAATGATCCGCGATCGCACCCGGAGTGCTTTAGTAATTGATGCAGCCGAGCAATTAGTTGGTATACTTTCTCTGGAAGATATTAATTATGCCCTTGCTTTTTGGCAAACGTCCCCAAATTCGCTAACTGAAATTCCAGATAATTTATCCAGTCAGACTCTAATAGACATTTGTACGACTGAAATCCTCTATGCATGGCAGGATGAACTATTATCTGAAGCTTTAGACCGCATGAGTCTTCGAGGTTTGCATCAATTACCAGTAGTAGCACGAGACAAACCCGATCGCGTTTTGGGTTTACTAGAAAAAGAGCAAATTGCCTTGACCTGCAATTTAGCAGTTACACGCAAGGCACTTAGTCACTATTTACCAGTCTTACCCACCACAGATATAGTTATTAGTCATTAGTCATTGGTCATTGGTCATTGGTCATTAGTTTTCACAAAGGACAAATGACAATTGACTAATGACCATTTATTTAAGCTGTGGCTTCTATGGTTTCATCACCTTCCCGATCTTCTGGGTCTACCTGTCTCAAACGAATGTGCTTTTTGCCTAAAGTGATGATAAACTCATCTCCAGGTTTCAGGTTCATCTGTTTTGTATAAGCTGAACCTATAAGTAAGTTATTATTCGATTGCACACTAATTCTATAGCTAGCACTACGTCCACCGCGCCCATTAGCGCTGGGTGTACTGTCCAACTGAATGCCTTCAGCATCAATTAAGGCATTTAAGAACTTCATCATATTGACGCGCTCTATACCATTTTTGGTAATGGTATAGTAGCCGCACTTCTTGGCTTTGTCTTCTTTGCTCTCGCTCTCTAGCTCTTTGACTTTTTTGAGCAGTTCTTCACCGACTAGGGGTTCAATTTTTTTCAGTTTAGGCATCAACTTAGGTCGAAAATGAATGTTTGAAGTGTTGGAATCGATTTTATTTTAGCTGAGGTTGAGCTAATAGGAACATACTCCTTTAGTTTTTATCTCAACCTAGCCAAGTATATTACACTCAGATGCACAATTGTTATGCCATTAACAATATTGTCAAGACAATCTATTTTAGAGAATGCTGGCAATGCTGATAACTATATATATAGTTTGTAAATCACTGCTAGACTATAGAAGTTTTAAGTTTTCTAAACTAACGCTCAAAAGGTTATTTATTTGCTGAGGATGATAACTGAGTTACAGAATGATAAGTAAAACTGATCCTTAGTTATTGGTCGTTGGTTATTGGTTATTTACAAAGGACAAATGATAAAGGATAAACAACAAAGCTTGCCAAAATGAAACTAACTACCAGAGGACACTATAGTGTAAAGGCGTTGCTAGATTTGAGTTTACAGCCAAAATATGGGCCTGTATCTGTGAGAGCGATCGCTAAACGTCAAGATATCCCAGCTCCTTATCTCGAAAAATTACTAATAGAAATGCGTCGTGCATCAATAGTTAAATCAACTCGTGGTAGCATTGGCGGATACCAATTGGCAAGAGAACCTGCACAAATATCTATAGGACAAATTTTAGAAGCAGTTGGCGAGACTAGCCATTTACCTCATCACACCCCAGCACCTACACAAGCTGAAGATTGGGTAACATTTAGCCTTTGGCAGAGACTCAACCAAAAGCTCAAAGAAGCTTTGTACAGTATTACTCTGGCAGACCTTTATTATGATGCTCGCAGTTGGCAAGCTTCTCTTGGAGAAGAAGCTAGTTTTGTGGTTTAGTCAAGAGTCAACAGTCTAACTAAATATTGACCCTTCACTATTAACCCTTGACTCGTGACTTATGACCAATAGTATCTATATCTTAATAATTGCTGCATTTTTAGATTACTTAATTGGCGATCCTTGGGATTGGCCTCATCCAGTGCAAGTTATGGGGTGGGTAATTTCTCGCCTGACCAAATTTTCTTTCCAATTGTGTAAAAGTTCTTTTGCACAACGCCTAGCTGGAATTGTACTAAGTATTATCCTAATAATTGGTAGCGGTCTTATTGGTTTTTTGATTATTCAAAGTGCCAGATGGATTCATCCGTTGTTGGGAATTGCAATAGATAGCATTCTTTTGGCTAGTTGTTTTGCTGGCAGAAGTTTACGAGCAGCAGCAGTGGCTGTTTTACAACCTTTAACAGCAGGAGATTTAGAAAAGGCTCGGAAGATTTTAAGTAATTACGTTGGTCGAGATACCCAAAATCTCTCACAAGCAGAAATTTTACGAGCCGTTTTAGAAACGGTTGCAGAAAATGCCACCGATGGAGTGATGGCTCCGCTTTTTTATGCAATTTTTGGTGTCTTTGTGCCAATTGTGGGGCCAACTCCCTTGGCTTTAGCATACAAAGCCAGCAGTACCCTTGATTCAATGGTGGGCTACCGAGAAGCACCCTATACTTATTTGGGATGGTTCTGTGCGCGGTTGGAAGATTGTTTAACTTGGCTACCTTGTCGGTTAACTGTCGTGACTCTGGCGTTGTTATCGGGTAAACCAAAAGATGTTTGGCGAATTTGTCGTCGGGATGCAATTAACGATCCTAGTCCCAATTCTGGCTGGAGTGAGTGCGTCTATGCAGCTTTTTTGGGTGTGCAGATGGGGGGTACAAATTGGTACCGTGGGGTAGCTAAGTACAAACCACTGCTAGGAGATGCTATCTATCCCATTACTGCAACTTCTATTCAAAATGCTTTACAGTTGACTCGATATTGTTTTTTACTATGGTTAGGCATAGCGATCGCAATATTCTTAATACTCCCAAACAGGTAATGATAAATATAAAGTTAGGAGTTAAGAATAAAAATTCCTAACTCTTAACTCATCACTCCTCACTTATCATTCGCTATGTCTGCCAAAGTAGTTGAAATTCTCTCATCTGAAGAAATCCGGCGCACCTTGACTCGTCTTGCTTCTCAAATTGTGGAAAGAACGCGTGATTTGTCTCAACTAGTGCTTCTCGGTATTTATACTAGGGGTGCATTACTCGCCGAATTGTTGGCGCGTCAGATTGAGACGTTGGAAGGTGTAGTCGTGTCAGTCGGCGCTTTGGACATTACATTTTATCGAGATGACCTGGACAAAATTGGATTGCGGACTCCAACGAAAAGCGAAATTCCTTTTGACCTTACGGGGAAAACCGTTGTACTCGTGGATGATGTGATTTTCAAAGGACGAACAATTCGCGCTGCTTTGAACGCAGTTAACGATTACGGTAGACCAGAAGTGATTCGTTTAGCTGTATTAGTAGATAGAGGGCATCGAGAATTACCAATCCACCCAGATTTTATTGGTAAAAAGTTGCCTACTGCTAAAGAAGAAGTTGTCAAAGTTTACTTACAAAATTGCGATGGACGAGATGCAGTGGAGTTGATTGGAGATTAAAAGTTAGGAGTAACTTTGTGAAGGTGACTTTTGATGGGAGAATTATCGCAGGAGAACAGGGTAAATGCTGGATCGCATGTCTGGACTGCCAAGATTTTAGTCAAGGCAAAAAAGTCACCTTGATATCATGTCCGGTTAATTAGTTGCGATCGCTATATCTGTGCAAAAACCAGAAACCCTCTTTTCCCCTGCTGAGATATCTCGTGCGGTCTTAATCATACGGACACGATATGACGGTGCTAATTGTAACTCCTAACTAATTACCGATATCTTCATTCCAAAGTTCCGGGTTAGTTTGAATAAACTCACCCATCATTTGTTCGCATTCGTCAAGATTAAGATCGATTACTTCTACACCGTGAGACACCATAAATTCTTTAGCACCAGGAAAAGTTTTAGATTCTCCAACGATGACTTTTTTAATGCCAAATTGTACCACTGCCCCAGCGCACAGGTAACACGGCATTAAGGTTGAATAAAGTATAGTACCTCTGTAGCTGCCAACTCTTCCAGCATTGCGAAGACAATCGATTTCGGCGTGAGTCACAGGATCGCCATCTTGCACGCGCTTATTGTGCCCTCTGCCGAGAACTTTGCCATCCTTGACAAGAACCGAACCAATCGGAATTCCACCTTCTTGTCTGCCTTGTTTTGCTTCTTGAATTGCAGTTTCCATAAACTCATCCATATTAATTCTCCTTTTATGTCAAAACAACTTGTATTAATGGATCATGATGGCGGTGTAGATGATTATCTAGCAACTATGCTGCTGTTGACAATGGATAATATTGAACTCCTCGGCGTTGTTGTCACACCGGCTGATTGTTATGTCAAACCGGCTGTTAGCGCCACACGTAAAATTATAGATTTGATGGGATTTTCTCATATCCCGGTTGCAGAAAGCACTGTGCGCGGCATCAATCCATTTCCTACTCTTTATCGCCGTGATTCGTTTATCGTTGACCATCTTCCCATTCTCAATCAAAGCGAAACCATCACTACGCCTCTGCTTGAAGAAACAGGTCAAGATTTCACGATCGAGGTGTTGCGCGAGGCATCAGACCCCGTGACATTGATGGTAACTGGGCCGTTGACAACGGTTGCAGCAGCTTTGGATAAAGCACCGGATATTGAAGCCAAGATTCACAAAATTGTTTGGATGGGAGGTGCTTTGAATGTCCCTGGCAATGTGGAAAAAAGTTTAGAACCTGGACAAGATGGTTCCGCCGAATGGAATGTTTATTGGGACGCGGTTTCGGCAGCGCGGGTGTGGAAAACGCAAATTGAAATTATTATGTGTCCTTTGGATTTAACTAATAATGTCCCAGTCACATCAGAGTTAGTGCAAAAAATGGGGCGACAACGCCACTATCCCATCTCTGATTTAGCCGGACAATGTTATGCACTAGTTATCCCTCAAGATTATTATTTTTGGGATGTGTTAGCAACGGCTTATTTGGGACACCCAGAATTCTATCAATTACGCGAATGGGAAACAGAAATTGTCACCACTGGTCTAAGTCAGGGGCGTACTAAAGTAGTTCCTGGTGGTCGGAAAGTTTATGCAATGGATCGGGTTGATAAAGATGCTTTTTATGGTTATATCTTGCAGCAATGGGCACGCTAAAATAATTCGTAATTCGTAATTCGTAATTCGTAATTAAGTAATGCAACTGGGGTTTAAGTCTCCCGCCACAAAACGTTGTTAGTTGCGGGGGACTTAAATCCCCAGAATTTATTAAATTTATTAATTAGTCAATATAGGACTCCTATTTGATTTTTGAACAAAATTAGGTATGTAGGGTGTGTTAGAACGAAGTTCGTAACACACCACTATCAAGGGTTTCGTGCGTTACGCTGTCGCTAACACACCCTACGTATCTTTTCAGAAATCAAACCGGATTCCTATAGTATAATCTGCATTATCTAGGCGATCGCAGTCATATCTGCCTTTAATCTCTTGATTGAAAAAGCTGCCAACTGAGTCAGAGGCATGTAAATCTTCCCAAGTATCCTCGTCTACGCCTAAGTACTGATAAACAGATCCACTTTGAAACTCAACTTGCAAAATTTGTTCGTTGCGATCGTAGCCGACAGCGATCGCCATTGATGAGCTAACTGGTAACATAGCGATTGGTTCTTCTTCAAAGGGTAGTGCAGTCGTTTGGGCAATCGCCTCGTTCAGTTCTTGCAATCCTTCATAAGCTTGTATCGGTGCAGGAATTTCCAGAAACTCTAGTTCGTCGCCTCGATCGAGCAACAACTGCAAATATCCATCAGAGTGAGCGATCGCTACTAAACTGCTCAAGTCTACCTTAGATAGCCTCATTAATTTTGCTCTCCTGTTGGCGTAGTCGGGAGTGTTAAAGTTTTATGCAACACTTAAGTACTTTAATAGTACAACTATACTACTGAAGCACTTTGATGTCAAGTTTTTTTGCCAAGAGAGAATTTTAAGTAGTCGGACACAATTCAATTCATTGGTGGAGATAGTGAACAGGTTAGATGCTATTTAAGCCTTGTTTAGCGCTATATTAGCAACATCACGAAGTTTCGTTGAGGGGTACGATCTATTCAAAACTATCAAAAAATCTACCGTGTCGAAAAGAGTAAGCGTTTCGTTGCCAGACTTAACTCATGAAAAATTACAAAGATGGGCAGATATTGAGGGCACAAGCCTTGCCGATTTAGCAGCTTATTTGCTACGCCGTGACGTAGAACAAGCTGAAAAAGAAGGTAAGCTTAACTACCCTAATGAGAAAAAATAGTGTGTAAAAGCGTTTCCCTTACCTTAATTTCAAAACTCACGGGAGAAATATATGACTCAAGCCCTACAAAGAAAACTAATTACATTCAGTGAATTTGTTGCCAGATACCCAGACAACACAGGTAAACGTTATGAACTACATGATGGAGTAGTGATCGAGATATCGCAACCTACTGGAGATCATGAAGAGATTACAGGATTTTTAGCTACAAAACTTCCAGTCGAATATGACCGGCTTAAACTTCCCTACTTCATTCCAAAAACTGCACTAGTCAAACCACCTGAAAATGAATCGGGTTATTCACCAGATATATTAATTATCAATCGCTCCAATCTGGTAAATGAACCTCTCTGGAAAAAGGAATCCACGGTCACTTTAGGCGCATCAATTCCTTTAGTTATTGAAGTAGTTAGTACTAATTGGCGCACCGACTATTACACTAAACGCGGTATGTATGAAGAAATTGGTATTCAAGAGTATTGGATTGTAGATTACTTAGCTCTGGCTGGTAAATCATTCATTGGTAATACTAAACAACCAACAATATCGATCTACTCACTGGTAGAAAGCGAATACCAAATTAGCCAGTTCCGTGGGAGCGATCGCATTCTCTCACCCACTTTCCCAGAATTTAATTTCACCGCACAACAGATTTTTAATGCCGGGAATATTTAAACGATGTTTTTTTTATTTCCAAAAATGCCTCAAATCCTTATTCAGAAAGTCTTCATAACTTAATAGTGTAACCAAAACTCTTGTAGAGACATAAAATTTTACGTCTCTACATCAACGATTCATGGCTGTATCAAAAACGCATCAGAATTTATCCAGAGACAACAGCAGGGTTCATCTTATCAAAATGGGATCTCTCTGTTTGCAAATAACGATAAAGACGATTCAGGGCGTTGATATGAGCATAAGCTGCGGCTACCACGATATCAGTATCAGATGCTTGTCCAGAGAATATCCGCTCTTGATGCTTCAAGCGAACTGTGACAGTTCCCAGTGCATCAATTCCGCCAGTCACAGATTGGACGGAAAACTCAATTAGTTGATTGGGAATCTGCACCAATTGATTAATTGCCTGATACACCGCATCCACTGGGCCAGTGCCGACACTCGCATCCGTGAGGATTTTGCCATCGGGGGTAACAATTGTAATAGTTGCAGTTGGACAAGTGCAATCACCGCAGATTACCTGGACGTGTTCGATTTGGAACCCACTTTCTACTTGAATCTGCGTTTCATCTCGAACGATCGCTTCTAAGTCCAAATCTGAGATTTCTTTTTTCTTATCGGCGACTTCTTTGAACCGATTGAAAGCTTTATTCAAATCCGCCTCGTTCAATTCAAAACCCAATTCCTTGAGCCTTGTACGGAAAGCATTTCTTCCTGAGTGCTTGCCCAAAACAATCCGATTTTCTGGTAAACCGATCGCAGCAGCTTCCATAATTTCATAAGTCTCGCGGTGTTTGATAATCCCATCTTGGTGAATCCCAGACTCATGGGCGAAAGCGTTTGCTCCCACGATCGCTTTATTGGGCTGAATCAGCATCCCGGTTAATTGGGAAACTAAGGATGAGGTTTTGTAAATCTCCTGAGTCTTAATATTAGTCAAAGGTGTATCGGCATCAACCGGACGACCAAAATAAGGATTGAAAAATGGTTTGCGAACTTGCAACGCCATCACAATCTCTTCCAATGCGGCATTTCCGGCTCGTTCCCCAATGCCATTAATGGTACATTCCACCTGACGCACACCGTATTCAATTGCTGCCAAAGCGTTAGCTGTTGCCAAACCCAAATCATTTTGGGTATGAATGGAAAGAATCACTCCATCGATATTAGGAACATTTTCTCGAATTCCCTGAATGAGAGTGCCGATTTCCTTGGGTGTGCAGTAACCAACGGTATCAGGAATATTAATTGTTGTTGCACCTGCTGCGATCGCACTTGACAAAACTTCATAAAGAAACTCTGGCTCAGTGCGACTGGCATCCATTGGTGAAAATTCTACATCGTCTACAAAGGATTTGGCATAAGCAACCATTTCTGCTGCGATCGCCAATACTTCGCTACGAGACTTTTTCAACTGATATTTTAGGTGAATATCAGAGGTAGAAATCATTGTGTGGATTCTAGGACGAGCCGCACCTTTTAAAGCTTCGGCGGCGGCATGAATATCTTGGCGAATGGCTCTAGCTAAACTGCAAATGATTGGCCCGTCGGGTATTCCAACTTGTTCGGCAATGCTTTTAACAGCTTGAAAATCTCCCGGACTAGCAACGGCAAAACCTGCTTCAATCACATCAACACCAAGGAGAGCTAGTTGATGAGCGATCGCTAATTTCTCTTCTACATTGAGGGTTGCGCCCGGTGATTGTTCGCCATCCCGTAGCGTGGTGTCGAAGATGATAACTCTGTCTGGTTGAGATGCGATGCTCATAATTGTCTCCCGTAGTATTGAAGGGATGTTTAAAAAACTTACTTTGGATATTGTATACAATCTTTCGTATTTTGTATACAATATCCAATATGAACTTAAATGACTTGGCAGCAAATGTGCTGCAACAACAACGCAGTACGCCAGATTTAATTGCCGATGCTTTGCGGGAAGCGATTCTGCGGGGCATTTTTCAGGAAGGACAATCTCTGAGACAGGATGAAATCGCCACTCAGTTTGGCGTGAGTCGCATTCCCGTACGCGAAGCCTTGAAGCAGTTAGAAGCAGAAGGATTGGTAACACTGCATCTAAATCGTGGGGCGATTGTGTCGGTGTTGACAGCACAAGAGGCGCAAGAAATCTGTGAGATTCGCAGCGCTTTGGAAGTGAAAGCGATGCAATTGGCGATACCCAAGTTCAGGGAAACAGATATAGAAAAAGCGGCTGTGATTCTGGAAGCGACAGATAAAGCAACTGATGCAGGTGTGTTGGCAAAACTCAACTGGGAATTCCATGCGACGCTGTACGCCACTGCTGAACGTCCTCGGTTATTGGCGATGATTAAAACTTTACATATTAATTGCGATCGCTATGTTCGCGTACAATTGGTAGAGATGGATTACCAAGAGCGATCGCAAAAAGAACACTATCAACTCTTAGATGCTTGTCAAAAGCAGGATACAAAAGCTGCTGTCAGGTTACTAAAACGACACATTGACACCGCAGGAGAACAGCTAATTGCATACTTGCAGCAAATTGCTCAGAAACGCTGATTATTGTTGGAACTAGACGATCTACCAGAACAGACTAAACGGGAAATTTCCACTATCCTATCAGAGAAATAGGTAGGGTAGCCCATGAAAAAACTGATCGAGCGTATTAAGAGATTGTTGCAACGTATCTTCAAGAGGTTTGCATCCAATTCTCAGCAGACATCGCCCTTAATAAATTCTCGTCCGCTAGACACTTCTATTTCTATTCCTAGCGTTTCTCCCCGATGGGAGTCTGGTTTGGTGCTTGTGTGTTCGCAATGTGCAAATGAGCGGTCAAATAGTTTTCGTCCAGCTAACAAAAGCTCAACGGCTTCCGAAGACTTAGAGAATTGGTTAAAATCTCGTTTAAAACTTGAGGGATTATGGGGTGAATTTCGGGTCGTTAGCACCAGTTGTTTAGGAGTTTGTCCAAAATCAGGTATTACTGTCGTTATTGTAAGTAATGGAAGTTGCGGTAATAGTCCATGCTTAATTGTAAATCCTCGCAGCGATGTCTACGACGGGCTACGCCTACGCGAACTTCTTTATTCATACATAAAACAGAATAAAAAGTAAAAAGTAGAGAGTACTTTTTACTTTTTACTTATATGGTATGAAAGATTAATGATTGAAGCCAGACATTTTTGGTCTTACAAATGTAGTTGAGGAATTACTGCTTCGAGCATTAGCATTTGAAGAATCAACTGTCGGTGAACTGAGATTCAAGAAATCTATGAGTTTGAGAGTACGTTTACGAATTTTCCAGCGTCCATTTTTGTTTACAACTTCATCTTCGTAAGTACCATTAGCGACATCAATGCTAGTTTCCGAACGTTTGTGAGTTGCATGGAGATAAGAAGTCATCACTGCTTTATTATTCTCAATTGAAATGTTTATCGTACCCATCAAGTGTTGAGTAGCTGTATAACCATTTCCTTGGAATACTGAATAGACAAAATCTGCCCAAGCATCTGTCCCATAATTTGTTTGAGTTGTCCCATCAGGAAAAATGGCAGTGAGAACTGCATCTTGAGTAAAACAATCCCGATAAATATTTTTTCCCTCTAGGAGATTTCCTCTACCAATGGCATCAGTTCCCAGCGAGTAACAGGATGTTAATTTTTGAATTTCTAATTCTGCGTTAGGTTGAGTTGCACTTGCTAGTTCAAACCTACCTCCAATAAACAGCACAAGAGTGACTGCAAGCACAATCAATGTAATCTGATTTAACAAAAACGAGATAGCCTTTGAAACTATTCGCCCACCTTCTCTTCTTTTTTCCACAGGAAAACCACCTTAATTTTTACTATTTTCGCATCTTTTAACTTGCTGCAAACTAAATTTACATCTGATATCTTAGCTGATAAAATCCTGACTAAAATTCTTGCACATTTAGTTAGAGTTTACTTTGATATCAGCTAGTAAATTATAAATAAGCTACAAGATTTGATGCATATAATCAGTCATTATAATAACAGAAGTTACATAAAGTTTTAAGTGTTGCACATGCCTGAATATGTATTGATTTGATTAAAAAACAAGGTTGATACTTACATAGTTTTCTTCACAAGAAAGTAAATTTTGTTTGAGCATATTTTTAAAACTCAATGTAATTACTATAGCAATTATGAATCATTCGTGATAAACAAAATACCCGAATTATTTGGTAATTCGGGTATCTACGGCTATAGCTTTGCTAATGTGTCTGTACTATGAAAGATTATTATTCCAAAAGGGGGATAGAAATTATAAATTGTGTTCCTTGTCCCAAGACTGATTCACAAATTAAACTTCCATCATGATTTTCTACTATAATTTGGCGACTGATAGATAATCCTAATCCTGTACCTTTTCCTACGCATTTGGTAGTAAATAGATTTTCAAAGATACAGACTTTAACTTCTTCTGGCATTCCTTTTGCGTTATCTTGAATCTTAATTGTTAGATTATTATCTTTCTCTACCTTAGTTAAGATGGTAATAATATTAGGATAATTATCTTGAACTTCCATAAAGCTACGACCGATATTTGCTTCTTCCAAGGCATCAATTGCATTTGCAATAATGTTCATAAAAACTTGATTTAATTGTCCTAAATAGCATTTCACTAATGGAATATTTCCATACTCTTTAAGGATTTGAATCGCCGGACGATTATGGTCAGCTTTCAGTCGATGCTGTAAAATTAACAAAGTACTATCAATGCCTTCATGAATATTAGCTAATACTTTAGAACTAGTATCTGCGCGTGAAAAAGTACGGAGAGAAGTACTAATATTACGAATCCGCTGCGTTCCTACAGTCATACCATCAATCATTTTTGGTAAATCTTTTAGCAGGAAATCTATATCTATTTCTTCAGCTTTTTCTTTAATTTCAACACCAGGATTTGGGAACTTATCTCGGTACAGTTGTAGATAGTCTATTAAATCCTTAACAGTATCTTTTGCTTGGGCTATGCTACCTGTAATAAAACCAAGTGGATTATTTATCTCGTGTGCTACTCCTGCAACTAAATTACCCAAAGAAGACATTTTTTCGCTTTGAATAAGTTGTAGTTGGGCCTCTTGTAAATCTTTTATTGACTGTTCTAATTCTCTAGATTTATCTTGTTCTCTTGTATACAATCGGGCATTTTGTATAGCAATAGCCATTTGAGAAACCAAGACCTTTAATACCTCTACTCTTTCTGGTAAAAAAGTTCCTGATGACAACTTATTTTCTAAATAAATAATCCCTGTAATTTGTGATTGATAAATTATCGGTAAGCAAAAAATTGATTTTGTTTTAGATTCCTGAATATAAATATCAAGGTTAAACGGCTCTGTAATTATTGCATCATTTAATACAAGATATTGTTGAGTGCGAAAAACGTAATTAATCACAGAGAGGGGTAAATCCTGATAAGCTTCAACAGGAATAGAACATAGAACTGTCACGACATCATCAGTAGCATTTCCAGAAGCTTCGATATATAGTTGATTATCTTTAAGTAGGAGTAGCACTGCTTTTTGGGCGGCAGCATTTTCTAGTAAAATTTTGATGAGCTTGCTCAACAAATTTTCTAACACAATTTCGTTGGTAATCGCTTGCGAAAACTTGATGAATGCATTAAAGTCTAGAAAATCGCTTAAACTACTATTAGTAGTTGTGGTAGTGGTAAAGTGAATTGTATCTATTTTGGAAGTGGTAGTTTCTATAGCAGTAGTTTGTCCTACTAGAAAAACATACTTTGATTCTAAGTATTTAACTTTAGCGATCGCACCCCAGCGAATATAGGCATAATAGGCTTTAGTTATATAAGTTTGATGAATTAACTCTTTACCTAAAGATTGATAAAATTTTCCTGCTAACTCATAGCCTAAAGCTTCTTCTTGGAGAAAACCATTCTCTTGAGATTTGGCAATAGAGTTCTCATAGTAGTCCATTGCTTCCAGTTTTTGATCCAAAATCCGATACCTTTCTGCTTCCACGAGATAAAATCTATGTAAGTGATTCGTGGGAGCATGAGTAGCCCAGAGTTCCATTTTTTGCTGATTAGCTTGAACTTTTTCAAGAATAGCTTGCTTTTCACACTCTTTGGCAGTATTATATATGGCCAAGTGTGCTAAAGAGTCATAAAAATAGAACATTGGAACAACAAACAACCCTGTTACGCCACCTAAAGATTTTTCTGCGATCGCAGCATATTCTACAGCCTTAAAATACTCCCCAAATATGTAAGAGAGCATTAGCTTATTGACAAATAAATGATTAATTGTGTAAAGGTCATTTACTTGCTGATGAATTGGCAGCATCCTTTGCTCGTCGTAGGCTTCTCCAATTAAACAATCTACATTTTCGTAATTACCTTTCAAATTCAAAACTGTTTGTAAATATACTAAGTTCCAAGTTAAAGCTACTCGCTGATTAATTTTTTTCAGCGATTCACAGTAAGCTATAAGTTCTTTTTCTAAAACCCAAAGTTCCTTACCCAACCAAAATGAATGATAGGGATAAATGTAACCACAATAGCCAGCATATTCTAAATCTCCAGTTTCTAGACCACTAGTATATCCAGACATTGATGATGTTAATGTCTCCCTAATATGCTCTTTCCAGTGCATAACATGAGCGCTAACAACCGTCAGAATTTTAGCCTTGAGTTCTTGAGAATCAAATTTTGACACCAAACTAGAAGCTAATTTACCAAATTCATAGCCAGAATTAATTTCTCCTTGAACTCCACAAAGAAGTAAGCCATAAAGACTATAACCATAGGCAGATACAGCCGTATTGCCATAGTTTAAGGACAAATTAACCATTTTACAGACAATAATTGGCATCATTGCAGGAGCAGTTTGAAAAGCCGCAGGGAGAACCCCCATTAATATCCTCATAGCTGCAATCTTATTAGGATCGGACATTAATGGTAAGTTAATTAAATCTGCAATAGCTTTACTTTTCAAAGAAACAGCAATTTCATCCATCCCCTGCTGAATATCAGTTGATGTCGGTTCATCTGGAAAACTGATTCCTAGCAATTTGAGAATTGATACTGCTATCTGAATGGCTTCCAATTGTTTGCTTTGAATGATAGAAGCGATAATCTGTACTTCATAGACTTTCACTTTATCTAGAAGGATTTTGGCTTCTTGCTGCACCACCTCAGCCCATTGCTGCATCTGCTCAAAATTACCACCTAGATAGGCTGCTTCTGCGGCTCCTTCATATAAACCTATAGTCAATGTATATTCAGTTTGCCAAGCATCTATATTTAAAAGTTCTATGCCATTTGTGAAGTATTTAAGTGCAGCTTCATAAGCTGTAGAAGCTTTAGCTTTTCGCCCTGCAATTAAATTTAGTCGTGCCAATTCAGTTTTTTGAGATTGCTTTATTAGGTTAACAATACCTACATTCAACTGATTAACAATATCAAAAATATTAGCTTCTATTTCCTCTTTTGGGATATTTTGTAGAAGCAATTGCCCAATTTTCAAGTGAGTAGATTTCTTGAGTTCTTCTGGAATCAGCGAATATGCTGCTTGTTGTACTCTATCATGTAAGAACTTGTAACCAACCCGTGAAGTGTCGAAATTTAAATCAGCCACTTCTTCTTGATTAAAAACTAAAGGAATACGGTAAGCTTCACTTAAAGGTAGAATTAATCCCGCTTGCAAAGCCGAGTATAAATCATTGGCTGTCAAAGAAGCTGATTTTTCATTGACTATAGATAAAACATCAAGACTAAATCTATCACCCACACAAGCTGCTAATTTTAAAACATTTTGGGTGAAACTTGGTAGTTTCTCAACTCTACTGGCAACTAACTCAACTACATTTTTATCGGTAATTCCAATTGCTTGAATATCCTCAAGACTCCACTGCCATTGAGAATTAATGAAGTCAAATTTTAAAAGTTTTTCTTGATAAAGTGCTTGAATAAGTTGTGTGATAAAAAATGGATTTCCACCTGTCTTATTAGAAATTAACTCAGCTAATTGAATAATTTTATTGTTAAAACTGTTGGATTCTACATTATGGTTAATCTCTGTCTCTTGCAAAGTCTCTGCAACTAACTGAGTCACATTGTCTAAATTTAAAGGTTGCAACACAATATTGTTAATAACTGTGCCAGCATTCTTAATTTCTTCTAATTTTTGAATTAAAGGATGTGCTGCATTAACTTCATTATCTCTATATGCACCAATAAATAATAGATGTTTGCTGTCAGTGTCAGTTATAAGTAGTTGAATTAAATTCAAGGTTGCTGAATCTGCCCATTGTAAATCATCTAAAAAGATAACTAAGGGGTGTTCTCTTTGGGTGAAAACTTGGATAAATTCTTTAAAAACTCGATTGAAGCGATTTTGTGATTCTGTTGCACCAATTTGGGCAACTTCTGGCTGTATACCAATAATTAATTCTACTTCTGGAATTACGTCAGTAATAACTTTTCCATTTGTTCCTAAAGCTGATAGTATTTTTTCACGCCATGATTCTATTTTTTCATTGTTCTCTGTCAGTAAATACCGCATTAAATAAGCAAAAGCTTGAATTAAGGAAGCATAAGGGATATTTCGCTTTAATTGGTCAAATTTACCAGAAATAAAGTAACCTTGTCTGCGAGTAATGGGTTTATTAACTTCGTTGACTAAAACTGATTTGCCAATACCTGAATAACCAGAAACTAGCATCATCTCACTAGTCCCAGATGTAACCCTTTCAAATGCCGCTAGCAGTTCATTAACTTGGTTTTCACGACCATATAATTTTTGAGGAATTAATAACTGGCTTAAGACATCTAAACGGCCTGGAACAAAATCAGTGATTCTACCCTTAGTTTTTAACTGGTTAAGACATAATTCTAAGTCTGCTAATAATCCTGTAGCGCTTTGATATCTGTCTTCCGCATTTTTCGCCATCAGCTTCAGTACAATTTCTGAGATGGCGTTAGGAATTGTTGGATTTAATAGCTGTGGGTTGATCGGTTGAATAGCAATGTGACTATAAACTAGTTCTAAAGGGTCTTGACTACAAAATGGTGTTTTATCGGTGAGCATTTCATATAAAGTTACACCAAGAGAATAAAAGTCAGTACGATAATCGAGAATACGATTCATTCTCCCCGTTTGTTCGGGAGACATGTAGGCAAGTGTGCCTTCAACGCAGTTAGGATTATTAAATTGGGGATTTTCCTTATTGAGGCGGGAAGCTATACCAAAGTCAGTGAGTTTAACAATACCTGTCTGGGAGTTAATAATGATGTTACTAGGTTTGATATCTTTATGAATAATCTGGTGTTTATGCAAATAATCTAGAGCTTTAGTCAGTTGAATAGCAATATTTAAATCGTTAATTAAGTCAAGTTTTTCTGTCTGGATAATTTGGGCTAAAGATTGACCATCAAAGTCTTCTAACAACAGCCCCACGCGGTTATCAAAGGTTTCTAGACTAATGGCTTTAACTATGTTGGGATGGTCTAAACCTTGCTGAATTTGATACTCATTTTTAAGGCGGGTAAAGGCTTCGAGGGTAGGATATTCATTTTTAAGCAACTTGAGGATAACTCGCTGTTGCGTCTTTGGCATTTGTGTTTGATAAAGAATTGTTTGGATTCCTTCGTGGAGAGTCGAGTTGATTTGATATCCAGTAGGATTTGGCATTGATTTTTGCCTATCAAGTTACAAAAAAGTTACAAAATTAGTATCACCCCCGTCCTATGGTGAAAGGGGTTCTAATTTAATTATTCCCAGTGGGAGAAAATTATTAACATTGCGATTCCGTATCCAAGGGTTGTAAATTGAAAAGTAATTATTCCCTTGTAACGGAAAAGCTATTGTAACTTTTACGCCAACCGCAGATAAGGACATTTTTGTAAGAACCCCGATGCTTTATTGTGGGCATCAACGTTATGAGTATGTGCTGGCGTAGGTCGAATAATGCCATCAAACAGGTCATTCAACCCGTAGGGAGTGAAAAATTGCCATTGGCCTTGTGCATCTAGTCGAACTCCGACAGCTGTTGCAGTGTGCAGCCACTCTGCAACAGCATCTTCTGTATTAATGTAGTGTCTGCTACCAAGCCGCCAACGAGCAAAACTGGCTTGATTTTTGACATCAAACTCGTCATGAGGAAATTGTTCTGTGAGAGTCGCCTTTGCTGCTAGTTCCTGAGAACGATTTCCCTCTATATCAAAGAATGCAATATCAAAATCTTTAATAACTAACCCACAGTCATTGCCAAAAATCGAAGACCAAACTGTGTTTCGGACTGCACCACCGGCTAACCACCAGTTAGGTAGATTTAGTTGAGCGATCGCAGGTAATACTGTATCAATAGGTGTATCAGCTAAAATCATCTGTAGACGAGTGTTACTATTCATATCAAATCCCTGGGATTGTCAACTATAAGGTGAAAATATTATCATTCACATCTCATTAAGTTTACGGTCTTGATAGACCTCCTGTGATACTTATTAGGTCAAGTCATAGTATAAATAGCACATGGTTACACAGAAGGTTAAATTGTGAATTGAGAATTTATAATTTTTATTTATGGATGATTTATTTGCGCGGTTAGAACGCACACTCAATCCTGAACTACCTTCTCTAACAGAGTCGCAACAACAACTCCTGCAAGAACTCAGTATTGATGAAAATCAACCCGGCACAATTTTGCGTGACTTTCAAACTCTGATAGATTTGTTACAACCAAATGGAGTGGAGGTTAGTAGTGTTAATAACCTTCTACCTCTGAAAGTATTATCAGAATTCAATTCTCGGTTAAGTCACCCCATTGAAACTAAACTCAAACGCCCCGTACAAAAATCATACCCCTACATTAATGGACTATATTTGTTATTACGCAGTTCTGGGATAGCCCAAATTAGATCCCAAGGGAAGAAGCAGGTTTTAGTTTTAGATGCAGCAACTTTGCAATCATGGTCAAACCTCAATCCAACAGAACGCTATTTCAATTTATTAGAAGCCTGGTTGATTTGGGGAAATAACGAAATTTTGGGCGAACATCAAGATTCATTTGGGAATTTATTTCGATGTATTCAACTTTGGCCCCGCGTACCAGAGAAAGGTTTAAAATTCCCTAAATACGAACATCAACACGATATTAGTTATTACCCTGGTCTGCATAACGTTGCCCTGTTAGAGTTATTTGGATTATTATCTATTCAACATGGCAAAGCAACAGAAGGCAAAGGATGGCGCATTACTAGTTTACAACGCTTACCCTTTGGGGATGCTTTGTTGCAATTACTATTTCCACTAGGTATCCGAGGAGAATTACAGGATGAAGTCAATGTAACTTTTGGAAAGTTGCAGTCACATTTTCAACCATTTTTTCCAGAATGGGAGCATAATTTATTTGTTCCAAAACAAGGCTTCACGGATGGTATTTATATTTTTAAAGTGTCTCTTCATCAGGTTTGGAGACGCATTGCTATACCAGCAAAAAAACCATTAAGCTGGTTAGCAGAGACGATTCTTGATGCTTTTGACTTTGACTATGACCATCTATATGAGTTTAGTTATAAAGACCGTTTTGGTCGCATAATTAAAATAGGTCATCCCTATATGGAAATACCCCCATTTGCTGACCAAGTGCAAATTGGTGATTTGTCTATAGAACCGGGTACTAAAATCACCTATCTTTATGATTTTGGTGACAACTGGAAGTTTGATGTGCAGTTAGAAGTAATTAATCCACCTGATAACAAAATCAAAAAACCAAAGATTTTAGAAGTTCATGGAAATGCACCTCAACAGTATTGGAGTGAGGATGATGAATCGGATGAAGATGAAGAATGAGGGAGTCTAGGTGGATGAAGGTAATCATGGAAATTGCTAATAAGAAAACAAATACCGACGAGAGAAATAATTCCAGTAATCAAATCGGATTACGATATCAATCCTCAAGCATCTCTAAAAATTGCGCCTCGCTTAACTGCGTAATTCCCAAAGAGAGCGCTTTTTCTAATTTAGAACCGGCATCTTCTCCTACCACCAAATAATCTGTTTTTTTACTCACTGAATCAGTCACTTTTCCACCAGATTTTTGAATCAAAGCCTTTGCTTCATCTCGCTTTAAGGTTGGCAATGTCCCTGTGACGACAAACGTCTTACCTGCAAACTTTTGATTAGCATCACCAACTGTTTTTGTTTCCTCTGTGGCAGCTAATTGCAATCCTTCTGCTTGCAAACGTTCTATCAAAGTTTGGTTGGCATCAATCCGAAACCACTGATATACAGATTGGGCAATTTCAGCACCAATACCATAAATTCCTTCAATATCTGATTGCTTTGCTGTGGCTAACTGTTCTACGGTGAAGTATTTCTGAGTCAATAATTGGGCATTCACACTACCAACGTGACGGATGCCTAAACCATACAATACCCTTGACCAAGGTTGATTTTTTGATTGAGCGATCGCATCAACTAATTTCTCTGCTGACTTTTTCCCCATTCTTTCCAATTCACACAATTTGCTTTCGTTTTCTGTCAACTTATACAAATCGGCAACAGAACGCACCAAACCTTTATCAACCAGTTGATGCACGCATTTTTCGCCCAAACCTTTAATATCCAAAGCATCACGACTTACCCAATGTTCAATAGAACCTTTGAGAATCGCCGCACAGGAAGCATTAACGCACCGAGTCACCGCCTCACCTGATTCTCGCACCACTGGTTGATTGCAGACAGGGCAATGGGTGGGCATAACGAAGGGTTCGGTGTCAGCAGGACGAAGTTCTTTGAGTACCCTCACTACTTCTGGAATGATTTCTCCAGCTTTGCGGACAATAACAGTATCGCCAATGCGAATATCTAATTGAGCAATGCGATCGCTATTATGTAAAGTGGCGCGGGAAACTGTTGTTCCCGCCAGTTGCACAGGGCGCATTTCTGCTAACGGTGTTAACGCCCCCGTTCGTCCCACATTTACAGCAATATTTTCCACACGGGTAGGCGCTTCTTCGGCGGGGTACTTTAATGCGATCGCCCAGCGAGGAAATTTCTGGGTAAACCCTAACTGTTCTTGGAGTTTAAAAGAATTGAGCTTTACTACCACTCCATCAGTCATGTAGGGTAAATTCAGGCGTTCCGTATCCCAATATTCATAATATTTTGCCACTTCTGCGATCGCGGCACATAGTTTGTGGTTGGGGTTCACTTGAAAACCCATCTTTTCTAACAACTCCAACGCTTCCCATTGGGTATTGGCAATACTGGTGTCATCTCTACCAGGAATATGCAGGGTATAGCCAAAGAAAGCTAACCGCCGTTTTGCGACAATGCGCGAGTCTAGTTGTCTGAGTGTACCTGCTGCGGCATTCCGGGGATTGGCGAATAATTGCTCCCCTGCTTTTTGCCTTTCTTCGTTAATTTGTTTAAATACTTCCAAAGGCAAAAACGCCTCGCCGCGGACTTCCACCCTTTCTAAAATTTCTAACCCTTTAAAATTCAAACGTAAGGGAATTGAGCGAATTGTCCGCACATTTTGGGTAATATCTTCACCCATCACCCCATCACCCCTAGTTGTCCCCCTAACTAGAATGCCATCTTGGTAGGTAAGAGCCAAAGCAGAACCATCAATTTTCAGTTCAGTGACATATTCCACTGCATCTATTTTCGGTACTTGTCGCCGCCAACGCTGATCCCATCCTTGCAACTCGTCAATATTGAATGCATTCTCCAGACTGTACAGGGGGATATTATGCCGCACCGAGGTAAACTGCGTTGCTGGTTTTTCACCCACGCGCTGAGTCGGACTATCGGCTGCTGTCAACTCTGGATATTGAATTTCTAGTTGTTGCAATTCTCGATATAGCTGGTCATAGACTGCATCCTCCATCATTGGAGCATCTAGAACGTAATAAGCATAACTAGCTTGTTGCAATAACTGGCGCAATTCTTCTGTGCGCTTTACTTCCGGCTTAATCTGTGTCATTAGAATAATTACAAAATATCTAGCGAATAGAATTTAAAGATAATGAAGCCTGTTGCTTGGATAGTCGCAACTAACCCGTCAAATCAAGGCTTTTAGGAATTAATCTTTATTATATTCTACCCAAATTGGATGTCTTGGTAGGCGATCGCCACAACAAGGGCAAGGAAGTATCGGATATCTTTCAGCAGCTTTCATTAGAGTAAACCGATCCTGATTTATCCCATCACCACAATATAGACCCGTATCCATAGGATTAGCTGTTTTTCCTCGCCAATTGCAAAAACTACAGCTTAAAGTTTCTAACTGGACTCTTTGAAAGTTTGATTCTATTTCTAGAAAAATATATGGCATCCATTTCTTGAAATTTGATATCTTTCCAAGCCCTAAGTGAATTTCAGGATATTTTTGAGTTAACTCAAGCGCTGGCCAAAGCAAATCTAAAACAGCTAGTGGCATATCATCAATAAAGGGGTTGAATCGCAAAGTTTCCCATTCTTCTTGGCTGGGAAATAATATCTTTTGGCCGTCAATATGAATGTGTTTTATACTAGGCTTATTTAAGTTCATGGTCTTGTATTGTGCCTTTCATTCACTATTGCCAGTATAAAATCAGCTAGAACTACATAGTAAGATTACGCTAAAGCTATACAAATAAAAGTTCGGTATTCTGAATTCAGGAATTACTTGTAAATCTGGGGTATCCACAATTGTCAGCATTGCTAGCTGGGTGTTGCATAAAAAAATAAATGTAAACCTAGTTAGTCAGTGAAGCCCAAATTTACAGTTTTATTTTACTAATATGTTCATCCACTCTTTAACATTTACTGCCTCTAGTGCAGTGTTACTTTCAACTTTATTCAGTTCCGCTTTTGCGGCTCCCATTAACCTTGCCAATAGTGTCAGCAATACCGAGACAAATACAAAGGTAATTGCTCAAAATGTCGCCCAGTTACAGAGAATTCCTGATGTCAGAAGACAAGCAGTAGCTAACGGACAAAATCGATATGCTGCTATTTGGGTTAAGTCTGGTGGTTCCGCTTGGGAAGCGCGACATGGATTGACCTCAGCCCAATATCAAGCAACTTTTGACAAACTGGTTGGTGAAGGATATCGGTTGGTTGATGTCAGTGGTTATGATGTTAACGGACAAGGGCGATACGCTGCTATTTGGGTGAAGTCTGGCGGCCCAGCTTGGGAGGCGCGACATGGATTGACCTCAGCCCAATATCAAGCGACTTTTGACAAACTAGTTGGTCAGGGATATCGATTAGTTCGCGTTAGTGGTTACAGCGTGAATGGACAAGACCGATATGCCGCTATTTGGGAAAAGTCTGACGGCCCAGCTTGGCAAGCACGACACGGATTGACCTCAGCCCAGTATCAAGCGACTTTTGACAAACTAGTTGGCGAAGGATATCGGTTGGTTGATGTTAGTGGTTATGATGTCAATGGACAAGACCGATATGCTGCTATTTGGGTGAAGTCTGGCGGCCCAGCTTGGGAGGCGCGACATGGATTGACCTCAGCCCAGTATCAAGCTACTTTTGACAAACTGGTTGGTGAAGGATATCGATTAGTTGACGTAAGTGGTTATAATGTCAACGGACAAAACCGATACGCCGCTATTTGGGAAAAGTCTGGTGGTTCAGCTTGGCAAGCGCGACATGGATTGACTTCAGCCCAGTATCAAGCGACTTTTGACAAACTGGTTGGTGAAGGATATCGATTAGTTGATGTCAGTGGCTATTAGTACAACATCTCCAATTATCATTGCCCACCGAGGCGCGAGCGGCTATCGTCCAGAACATACTTTAGCTGCTTATGAATTAGCGATGCCTGCGGCGGGCTATGCCTACGCACTGGGTGCTGATTATATTGAATCCCCATCTGAAACTGTCTTTAATTTTGTTAGCGCCGGCGGCAAGCGAGTCCGCGTTCGCTTTTAGCGTCTCGTAGAGAGCCTCATTTTGAATTTTGAATTTTGAATTTTGAATTGTTAATCCCTTGTCCCCCTCCCCACTCTCTATGGCGCTTTCGGCTGTTGCTCAAATGCCTTACTAGGCGGAATCTCTTCAAGAGGAATCAGCGCTTCAATTACAGACTTGACAATTGGTGCGGCGACAGTAGAACCATAAGCACTTTCTCCTTTTGGCTCATCCACCAGTGCAAACACTACATAGCGAGGAGATTCCACTGGTAAAATAGCCACAAAGCTGGTCATTCTAGCACCCTTGATGTAGCCGCCATTAGGACTAGCTTTTTGGGCTGTACCAGTTTTACCAGCAATGCGATATCCGGGAATTTGTGCCGCCTTACCACTGCCTTCATTAACAACAGTTTCCATCATTTCCACAACTTTTTGGGTTGTTGCGGCTGAGAAAATTTGGCGGGGGATGGTATGAGTGGGTGAATCATGCATCTGCCCTTTGCTATCAATCAGCCCTCGAACTACATGGGGTGTTACCAACTTACCGCCATTGGCTAAAGCACCGTGCATTTGTACTAGCTGTAACGGTGTCATAGAAAAGCCTTGCCCAAAGGAAGTAGTAGCTGGTTCAATTGGCGAAGCGATAAATTCTTCTTGACTTTTGAGGCGACCGCCAACTTCAAAAGGTAAATCTGTATCAACTTTTTGTCCTAGCCCCAAGCGTTCTAGCCAGTTGTAGTAGATTGAAGGCTTTAAGCGTTGGATAATTTGCACCATGCCAATGTTGCTGGAATATTGTAAAATCTGAGCGATGCTGATTCGCCCATTACCATTATTCATCGCATTTTTGATGGTGTAATTAGCTACTCGAATAGAACCGGAGTCATTAAACATATCATCTGGTTTGATGATGCCATTTTCCAGAGCGATCGCCACATTCAAAGGCTTAAAAGTCGATCCCGGTTCATAAAGATCCGCTACCGTCCAGTTTTTAAATAGTGAGATATTAGCTTTAGCGTATTCATTAGGGTTATAGGTAGGTTGAGAAACGAGGGCGAGTAAGGAACCATCCAACGCATCCATCACAATTACTGCCCCACGTTTAGCGTCAAACTTATCCATCTGTTGTTTGAGCGCAAGGCTAGCAATCCGTTGCAGACGGCTATCGATAGTGAGTTGCAGCCGCAAATCATCAAAGTGCAGAAAACCTTCAGGCGCACGATCGGGCATCACAGCCCCATTCCCAGAGCGACTGAGCCGCACCGTTTGCACAGGACGTTCTAATAACTTCTCTTGAGAATATTCCACACCTGCTTGACCACGACGGTCAACATTCACATAACCCACCACATCAGAAACTAAATCGTCTGGCGGATAAAATCGGGAGTATTTTTGAATTAACTCCAAGCCATTTAAGCGCAAAGAAGTCACGCGATCGATAATTTCTTCTGGTAAAGCTGGGGCAAGGATAATTCCACTTCTTTTGCTTTGAAAAGTTTTCACTAATTCAGCAGGATCTTTTGCCAATATTGGGGCAAGTTGCTCTGCCATCTCTTCATTAGACTTATCAAATAGCTTGGGATGAGCGTACAAAGTATATACAGGACGGTCAATTGCCAACAGATTACTATTGCGATCTACCACCGGACGACGGGGCATAAAAGGTCGCAAATTCACCATTTGCTGGTTTCGTGCTTGCTCTGTTAACTTTTGCCCCTTGACAATTTGCAGGTTATACAAGTTGATACCCAACCCTAACCCTGCTGCCATTAATGCGCCCCATACTATGAACAGTCGAGACTTGGTATTGGATGTTTGTTCTTGGATATTAGAGGCAAGTGTCTCCAACAACCCTCGTTTAGAACCTTTCTGTCGTTTTTGGAATGCCGGATTCCGAAACTTTCTGAATTTTGTTTTACTTGGTAATTTTTGCATTGCCTACTCAGTAGCAAATTGCTTTTTGGAGTCAAAAGTCCAATAAAGTTAGTTACTCCATAATTTCTAACTCCTAACTCTTAACCTTAATATCCCAGTGGTGAGAGCGTTTGCTGTTGCGTTTCAGAATTTGACGTTGTGTTAGACGATGCTGGCTTAGGAGTATGAGATGCTGGAGGTAAGAAAATCATCCCTTGAGGAGTTGGTAACACCAGCCCTGCTGTTGATTGTTCTGCTTCCTTAGCCATTTTATTTTTCAGCGTGGCGTTGGTTGCCGTTAGCAGACGCTCATGACGTTGGAGGTTTTGCAGTCTGCGATATGACTTACTCCAAAGCTCTTGGGAATATACCGTCCATCCATAAACAGCAAGTGTCGATGCTACTAACAAAAACGCCAAAACTGTTGAATAACGATGAAAAGTATACAAGCGCAACAACCATAAAGGTGCTGCCCCCGAATTAGGCATGGTGGGAAGGCGAAGAAAATCTCCCCCTGAACTCTTTTGAGTCGCACTGGACTGCTGATTGAGATTTGGCACTTGTTGTCTACCCAACTCTTTCAACGATTTGGGCATAACTACCTTATTTGTGGAAGAAGCCGCTAAATTTTTCGAGGAATGCTGTTGTCTTTGAGAGGATATGGGTGTAGCTTGGGTAGCTGGTGTAGAAGCACTCCGTGCTGCTGACTCCACAGACTTAGAGCGTCGCCTACCTAAAGGAAAAATAGAATCTCGCCGGAACCAATTACCCCTTGTAGAAACAGCAGATTTACGAGCAACTACCATAATTTTTTTTAGATGGGAAATACTGTACTTTAGATTGATTTTCTTGATTGGATGTTTTTGCTGAGTTTAAAATTAACTTCTGTGCAACAAGCACACATAACAGACTACACCCTTTTAAGTGTTCTGATAGGTAGCTGTACCAATGTTTGCAATCAGTGATTAGAAACTGGACAGCTTGCCCTTTAGGTATTGCACCTAAAGTATGGCAACGCGGGGCAGCAAGGTGCAATACTCCGTGAAAAAAATAAAATTTTTTGCTATGATAACTCGGTTTGCTAAAAAATTTGGTAATTTCCCTTTTGCTCTTGAGTTAAGAGAAACTAATCAGATGGCTGTATGATACGTAATCCGAAAAAGAATACCCCAAAAGATTGTTTTTTTAAGCATGTAATCTCACAGCATTAAAAAAAAGCAATAAATACGGTATCGTATTCAACAGGCGAAAAATTGTTCTAGCCACAATTGGTGAAAGAGGAGTTATGAAAACAAAAATCTTTGGTTTGGCTGTAATCTTAAGTCTAGCTACAATTCTCGGAGCCTGTGAAGGCGGTGGTGGTGATGCTGGTGGTGGTACTAGTACTCCAGCTGCTACAGGTGAACCAACTGATGCACCTCCTGCTGGAGCTAAACCTCCTGCTACTACACCTGCTACTCCCGCAGCTACTCCTACTGCTACTCCTAAATAAGGCATTTTAAACTTTAGTTTAAATCATGCCCAAAACAGTTTAGTAACAACGCTCGTCACCATATAGGTTGAATCAATTAGGTTCATCTAGAAACCTTTATCTCCCTATTGGTGTATCAGAGCCTAGAGTTTGCTCAAATATCAGCCATTAGCTAAGTAGGGCAGCAAGTAAAGGACACTGGTGATGAGGATTACCCCTCAACCAAGTGTCCGCCTGAAATTCTCGCCTGACCGAACCTTATTCCGAGTAAAAGGGAGTTTAATTCCGTAAATCTAAGCCAGATTTAGCGTTTAGAATTGGCTTACACTCCTGAGTTTTGAGAGGACATAAATACATTATTGCGATCGCTGGCAATTGCTCAAGAGCATTCCCTGTAGTCTATTCTCTATTAAGAGAGGCCTGGTCATGTCCCTTGATATTGCCAGATTTTTATTGGGAATATAAATGGGGCATAGGGAAAACAGATTTTCATGCTGCGTTGTGAACGCAGTTCAAGAAATGGGGAGAGTTAAAGCGAAAAAAACGGTAAAATTTCTGGGTCTAGTTGCGATCGTTGCAAGTTTTTTTGTGTTGAGTGGCTATTGGGGATCGTCAGTAGTCATAGCATTACCCCCACCAGAGGATACACCAGAAGAAATATTACGGACACAGATTATCATAGAAGCGCGATCGCCAATTGATGGAAGATTCCTAACAGCTGCCGAATATATTCAATTACAAGCGCAGCTACAAGAAGTCCCACCACCAAAACTAGACCCCAAAATTCGGGAACAGATTTTCTTGCTTCGCCTACGTAAAACATTATTTCAGTTTTTCCCGTTTTTAAATTTTTGATAAATTAGTAATTACTCAAGGCTCAAAAGTCAAGATATTTCCCCAATTCCCCGTTCCCAATTCCCTGTTCCCAATGCCCCATACCCAAAATCCCATTCTGAGGTAGGATAACGGTGGCGACAAAATTGCAAATAAATGTAAAGAATATATATAGATATTAAAAAAGTAGATTTAGTCAATCACGTTATTTCACGTAGGTAGCTTCATGTCCATGACCACGATCGCCCCTGAACAGGTTAACAGCATCGTTTGGAATCAGCACAACGATCCCTTTGAAATACTAGGTTCTCATCCCATACAACAAGACGGCAAAACTGTCTGGGCTGTGCGGGCCTACCTACCAAATGCAAGTGCAGTGTGGGTGGTTATTCCTGAACAACGGAAAGAATACCCAATGCAAGCAGTGCATCATCCCCATTTTTTTGAATGCACTATTGAAACCGCAGAACTGGCAAACTACCAGTTACGGATTAAAGAAGGGGAACATGAGCGTGTCACTTACGATCCTTACGCTTTCCGTTCCCCCAACTTGACAGACTTTGATTTGCATTTGTTTAGTGAAGGGAACCATCACCGAATATACGAAAAATTGGGAGCGCACCCCACGGAAATAGGCGGTGTTAAAGGCGTTTATTTTGCAGTTTGGGCACCCAACGCGCGTAATGTTTCATTGCTCGGAGATTTCAACCTCTGGGATGGGCGGAAACACCAAATGCGTAAAGGCCCCACCGGAATTTGGGAGTTGTTTATTCCTGAAATCGGTGTGGGAGAGCATTACAAATATGAAATCAAAAATTTTGAAGGACACATTTACGAAAAATCCGATCCCTACGGTTTCCAGCAGGAACCCCGCCCGAAAACGGCATCTATTGTCACTGATTTAGATTCCTACAGTTGGGATGACGAAAACTGGATGGCAAAGCGGCGGCGCACCGAACCACTTACCCAGCCCGTCTCAGTTTATGAAGTGCATTTAGGCTCTTGGCTACACGCTTCCAGTGCTGAACCTGCTAAACTGCCAAATGGTGAAACTGAACCGGTAGTTGTTGTTTCTGAACTTAAGCCGGGCGCACGTTTCCTTACCTACCGGGAACTAGCCGAGCGACTTATTCCTTATGTCAAAGAATTGGGATACACCCATATAGAAATACTTCCTATTGCGGAGCATCCCTTTGATGGTTCTTGGGGTTATCAAGTAACTGGGTACTATGCCCCTACCTCCCGTTTTGGCAGCCCTGAAGATTTCATGTATTTTGTTGACAAATGTCACCAAAACGAGCTAGGGATAATTGTAGATTGGGTTCCTGGCCACTTCCCCAAAGATGGGCATGGTTTAGCTTTCTTTGATGGTAGCCACCTCTACGAACACGCTGACCCCCGCAAAGGCGAACACAAAGGATGGGGTACTTTGGTGTTCAACTACGGTCGCCATGAAGTCTGTAATTTCTTAGCAGCAAATGCCCTCTTTTGGTTTGACAAGTATCATATTGACGGGATTCGTGTTGATGCTGTTGCCTCAATGCTTTATAACGACTATTGCCGCGAACCAGGAGAATGGTTGCCAAATCAGTATGGTGGCAGAGAAAACCTAGAAGCAGCAGATTTTCTGCGTCAGGTAAATCACACTATCTTTAGCTATTTCCCCGGCATTCTCTCAATTGCTGAAGAATCTACTTCTTGGCCAATGGTATCTTGGCCCACCTACACAGGCGGATTAGGCTTTAACTTGAAGTGGGATATGGGGTGGATGCACGATATGCTGGATTATTTCAGCATGGACCCTTGGTTTCGTCAGTTCCACCAAAACAATATCACCTTTAGTATGTGGTACAACCACAGTGAGAACTTCATGCTGGCCCTGTCTCACGATGAAGTGGTGCATGGCAAGAGCAATATCATCGGTAAAATGCCGGGGGATACATGGCAGAAGTTAGCTAATGTACGTTGTTTATTTAGCTATATGTTTGCTCACCCAGGCAAGAAAACCATGTTTATGAGTATGGAGTTTGGGCAGTGGAGTGAGTGGAATGCTTGGGCAGATTTGGAGTGGCATTTATTGCAGAATGAAGCTCACCAACAGTTAAAAACGTTTTTCCGGGAATTGAACCATCTCTACCGTTCTGAACCAGTTTTATACACTCAGGATTTTGCTGAACCTGGGTTTGAGTGGATTGACTGTAGCGACAACCGTCATAGTGTAGTTTCTTTCATGCGACGTGACAAGGATTCGGATGATTTTGCGATCGTGGTTTGCAATTTTACACCGCAACCCCATTCTCACTACCGCATTGGTGTACCACAAAAGGGATTTTATACTGAGTTGTTCAATAGTGATGCGCGTCAGTATGGCGGCAGCAATATGGGCAACTTAGGTGGTAAGTGGACGGATGATTGGTCTTTGCACAGTCGTCCCTATTCGCTGGATTTGTGTTTGCCACCTTTGGGAGTGTTGATTCTCAAGTTGGATAAGAAGAAGACTGCTGAGGTAACTGGATAATAATTTTGGGTGGGCGATGCCCACCCAACAAATATTGTATACAGCAGAATTCTTTGAGATGCACCGATTTAGAGCCTATTTATAAAGTAAATATGAAGTAGGGTGTGTTACGGCTGTGTAATAATTTGAGGGTTTGAGAAAGTCTAATTCAGCCGTAACGCACCATATTTTCAGGTGCGTTACGCGCTGCTTTAACACACCCTACAATTTAAGGTTTACTTTATAAATGGTCTCTTAACGATCGCCTATTGGGGCATAAAAGTAATCTACCTTATTTTTGTCTTAACAGAGAAGTATTGCAAAGCATCTAATTACTACTTTTAGTATTTGCTAACTTCCAAGTAATTTCACAGACCGTTCCTTTGGGAGAGAGGGTTTCACGCTTAAAATTACCACCCAAGTTTTTGGCAATATTTTTTAGTTGTTTTGTTCCTTTACTTTCTAAAGATGAAATCAATCCAGAACCATTATCTTGAATCCTAAGAGTATACGAATCATTATCTTTTTTACCAATAGCTTCGATGCGTTTGACATCTTTAGCATGTTTACCTACGTTACATAAAGCTTCTTCCAGAAATAAACAAAGCTCTTGTTTATTCTGAACACTTAAATACTTCTCATCTACTGGTTCAAATATACGAATTTTCACCTTAATATTTTTTAAGTATTCTAGATCGCATCGTTCTAGGGTACTAGAATATACTACATAAAAAAGTTCATGTATCGGGCTTTTTAAGTCAATTTTTAACCCGCTACCTAAACGAAGACTTTCTTCTTGAGATAAAGTCTCCAGCTTTAAATATTCGCCAATTTCTCGAATTTCATAATTAAGTTTTTCTAACTGTGATTTTAATTCATCATGTGACCAATCTTGAGCCTGCATCTGTCTCAAGACATTTGCTAAAGTTTGTAGAGGGCCATTATGAATCACAGTAAATGCATATTCAATTGTATGCTGGCGTTCGTTCATTTTAATTTTAAATACTTGGTTGTTTTGATATAAAGCGAATGCGAATCCACTCAACCCTAACCCATTTACTGTTAAGGTCAATAAACTCGCTCCTATGGGAATCCACCAACCGGATAAAATAAGCAAGTAACCTATACCAAATAAGGCAAAAGTTACTACAACTACAGCTAATAAATTCTTCCATAAAGATTGTGTTAACCAAAAAATAATTATTGGATAACAACCCCAAACTATTATCCATAAATATTCCCACTCGTCCGACCAAACTTTTAACAATGGTCGTCCGTTCATCACTGCATTAATTATCTGAGAACAAGCATGAGCATGAAATTCTACTCCATAGATTTGTCCGCTAATTTGTTGAGTAGCAATTGCAGAAGTATTTACTAAATCAGGAACACTGGTAGCCACGATCCCAATTAAAACGATTTTATCTTGTAGTAAATTAGGATTGAAATTATCATTTTTAATATCATTCAATGATAAAATATTGAATGGTTTACTACTATTGCGAAAGTTAATTAATATCTTTAATCCGCTATCGTCTTCGTTGACATATCCTCCAGAATTAGATGAGAAAGGAGTGATTTCTGTTGTTTTAAATCTGATTGTCGATTCGTCAATTATCCCATTTTCAATATTAATATTTTGGGCAGATAAATAAGCTTTTGCCAATTGAAGTCCAAAAGAATATTTATATTGTTGAGGGTTGTTGGGGTTTTGAGGTGATGGTGTCAAAAGTAAGTAGCGGCGATATTGACTATCTTTATCTGCTACTATGTCAGAAAAACCTATTTGTTTTGGCGGTAGTTGTGGCGGTGCAAAAATTGGATCTGGAGGTAATATTTTTTCGATGCCAATTATGTTTTTATAGTCCTGAAATACCTGGACTAATTCTTTATGACCAGGTTCAACAGATAAATCTCGAACTATGTCAAGACCAATTGCAATAGGTTTATACTTTTGGATTTTTTTAATCAGTTTGGCAAGTTCTCTATCTGAAATTGGATAGTTTTTTAAACTGCGGATATCTTTCTCATCAATACCCACAATTACAACTTTATCATCAGTTTTTTCCAGAGGACGCAAACGCAAAAATGTGTCCAACGTCATCAATTCAAAATTTTGCAATAAACCACATAACCGGGCAATTACTACAATTATCAAAAATACTGTTCCTGGAAGTGATGCTAGGAGCAGAATTTTGATTTCAGCCGGAATTATTCTTCGATTAATCCATACCATAAGCAGGTTTTTTAGTTTTAATTTCCACCCTAGCTCACAAATAACTAATCAATTAATCCTTCTTTTCTAGCCAGAATCTCTGTTTGAATACGGATATTTTTTCCCTGTTTTTTGCAATCTTCTGGATAAAGTCCGAGAACATCTTGAATTTTTGTCCAATATGTACGCACTGCACGTTCAGACCTATACATCTGTTCGGAGATTAGTTTATCTGTTAATCCTTTTTCGAATGCCAATTTCAAAACTTCTAACCACTCTGGCTTTAGTTCTAAGCCATTTTTGATGTCTTGTGTGTGGGTTGCACCTTGAATTGCTATATAGACACGAGTTAACATTTCCTGTTCTGATAATCCTTTGTCTGCGATCGCAAATCCGCCTTGATGCTCATCAATCTCGTATTTTATCCTGACTAATGCTTTTACATAACTACTTTGCACCAAAAAATTCTGCTGGGGATATTTCTGGAGTAATTTTTGAAGGAGGTTTATCCCTGTATCAATTTGGGCGATCGTCCCTGCTTTTTCTGGTATTGATAAATCCATGAAAATCAATTCAAAGGAAGAAGTGGCAATCTCTTCTAGAGCATCATATACCGTTTTGACCTTGACAATATCGGCTTTTGGATATTGTTGTTGGAGGAGGTTAAAGGTTCCAGTTAAAATTAATTGGTGGTCATCAATAAGTAAGATTTTCATGAGTGGTGATTGGAGGTAAATATTGACTTCTCATAAATTTATCAGCACGAACCGATTTTTAAGCATATTTCTTTGCAGCAATCAACCTTTGTAGATGGATCTTATGCAATGAGAGTGTTCCAGCCGTTGCGCTAAAACATTGTGAGTCTGGGATTATATCAAACTAAGTCTGTGTAGGCAGTTTTTCGTCTCGATTCATGTGCTGTCATTAGTGGACGGAATAAATCTAAATTTGCTTGACTGTTTTTATCCGTATTGCAATTTTTGCAAAACATCCCTCAAAGTACAATACAGTTTTCTGCAATATTGCATACAAGCCAGTATAAAAAGTAAGTGAATAACGATCGCATAATTAATCGCACCCGATCGCTCAATTGAACGGATGCGATGAATTATGTCTGCTCAATGCTATGGGTTTTTACTTAGTGTTGTTGTTTTAATGCAGGAGGAACGGAAAGGCTTATTTAGCTGGGTTCCAAGTGCCGTGGAAGCTGTGGGGAATGACGGTAGGTAATCCTAGTTTGCAAACTGGTTCGGCATCCAGGCGATCGCTATCAAATACCCAAACTTCGCTACGATGAGAATTACCATCGTAGACGACGGTTAGCAGCCAACTTTGTTCGGGGTTTTGGGTATCTTGGGCGTGGATGGGTTCTGAAGGATAACGGTTCTCTCCAAAGTCTGCTTCGGTGAGAGTTTCGGTTTTGCGATCGAAACGAGCGATCGCATTTAACATTTCTTGGCTAATATCTGTTCCCGAACGTGATGTTGACATATATGTGTACCGAGAAGCTTGCCCCACATTTTGCTGTGGTACTGTCGGAAATTCACAATTTTCGTTTAATAGTTGCTGAATTGACGTAACTTTGCCAGTTTGGGGATGCAAATGAACTCGCGTTAGTGTGCTTTTAGCTGGAGTGTGAGTCTCACCTGTTGCTACTTCCTTGAGATATTGGTTAGTTTGAAAATCTTCATAACGGGCAATATCCACAATTACTGAACCGCTAGCATCTACATAACCATTAGCAAAATGCCATTGATACCAAGGTTCGGTTTCTCCACGACTGACTACAGATAGAGTTTCTCGGTCAATAACTAAAATCTGAGTTCCTAATTTAGGTTGCCACTTTAGAGAATCACTATAGCTGCTTATTCCTATTAGCACCGGTAAGACATTCAACCGCACTGGCGGAAGGAAAAATACAATATACTGTCCTGCTAAAACAAAATCATGCACCAATGGTACACCATCTAGCTGGTATGCGGCTTGTTGGATAATCCGTCCAGTGGAATCGCTTTTGTAAATATTCAGCGTCGCATTTTTTCCAGGACTAATACCAAAGTTAAAAATCTCCCCTGTTTGCTTGTCACGCTTACAATGCGCGGAATAGTTTAATCCTTTAGTTAATCCCCCTAAATCATCTTCGCCCAAAGTTTCTAAAGTTTGTAAATCGAGGGCGTGGGGTTTACCACCTTCCCACAGTGCCAAAAGTTTATCTGGGAGTGCTAGCACTGAGGTATTGGCAGCATTCTTAACGGGCTTTTGCCATTGATTCCAAATTGGCCCTGGTGCAGTCATCCCATAATTGCCGTAGAGTAGTTTACCTGCTGCTGCTTCTTCTTGATAGCCAGAGGTTTGCACGTAGCGATAAACTCCGGTTGCAACTGCATCGGTAAAATTTACAGCCAGAATTGCCCCATCTCCATCAAACCAGTGTCCCATGTGAATGCCACCGCGTTCTAGCCGTCCGGGACCATTGCGGTAAAGCGTGCCACGCAAGCCATCTGGGATTTTACCAGAGATAATTGGCAATTGCGTAGAGGGAAATTCTGTAGCTGGTTCTGCGTTAGCGTTCGCGCAGCGTTCCGCAGGAAAGTTCACCGTTGGCGTAGCCTCTCGTAGAGAAGGTATCGCACCTGCCCAGGCTTTTGTTGTTGACTTTATAGTGATAGTATGCATCTAAGGTGCGGCTTGATAAATTATCGATGTACATACCTGCATTCTTACATTTTCATTTATTACTCCTTAACTGAGCTAGCTCATAGTAACCAATAGGAATAATCACTAAAGTGAAGTCAATCAATATTCCAAGTGGTTGAAAAACTATGGTTAGCCAACAAACAATAGATATCGTCAAATCTACAGCACCTGTTTTGAAAAAGAACGGTGAGCAAATCACAACTCGGATGTATGAAATTATGTTTCAAAATCATCCAGAGGTTAGAGAACAATTTAGTATGGCGGCTCAAGCAGATGGTTCTCAGCCTGCGAGATTAGCTACAGCAGTTTATAGCTATGCCAATCAAATTGATAATTTGCCTGCTTTAAAGTCGATGGTAGAGAAGATTGTCTGTCGTCATGTGCAGACTCATGTTACACCAGAGCAATATCCTATTGTCGGGGAAAGTTTACTGCAAGCGATGAAAGATGTTTTGGGAGAAGCTGCTACAGAAGAAGTGATGGCGGCTTGGAGTGAAGCTTATCAGGCATTGTCAGAAGTGTTCATTCACAGAGAAGATGAGATATATATGGGTGAAGAGAGAAAACAACAGCTTGTGCATTTATAACGACAGAATTTAGTACAGCATTTCATTAATTAATTTGGCAATACCCTACAATACTAATGCGTCGGCTTACATTGTTAATGCATCGGCTTGCATTGTTAATGCGTCGGCTTGCATTGTTAATGCGTCGGCTTGCATTGTTAATGCATCGGCTTACATTGTTAATGCATCGGCTTGCATTGTTAATGCATCGGCTTGCATTGTTAATGCATCGGCTTGCATTGTTAATGCATCGGCTTGCATTGTTATTTATTTGGCTAGCTTTTCATTTTTCTATTGTTGCTTAATCACCTATAGGACTCCTATTTGATTTTTGAACAAAATTAGGTATGTAGGGTGTGTTAGAACGAAGTTCGTAACACACCACTATCAAGGGTTTCGTGCGTTACGCTGTCGCTAACACACCCTACGTATCTTTTCAGAAATCAAACCGGATTCCTATAGAACCAACAACATCCGCGCCTCAATCGCTTCCCAGGTTTGGGGCGACACCCGCACTGCTGCTTGTTTGCACTGGATGATGAGGTGATTTGCATAGAGATAATCGCCGAGTGCTTTGGCTTCTTCCTCAGATAAATCGATCATTTTTGTGGTGAGATTGAAAGCATTAAGTAAGGCTTGTTGGAGATGTTTAGCAAATCCCCCAAGTACTTCTTGTGATTTGTGTTCATCAGGAGCTTTAGCTTTCAGTACTTCCATTTGAGCAATCAGCACAGTAAATTTGATGTTATTGAATATTTTTAATTTCTCAAGATTGTAAGTGTATTGGATAGCATCGCCAATAGTACCATTAGTAGCTTCAACAATAGCGATAGCATAGGCGAAGACGTTATCGATAGCGATTGCGTTATCAATGGCGATACCATTGGCATAGGCCATAGCGTTGGAATTGGGGATAGGATAGTCATATATGATGGCATTGGCATAGGCAATAATGTCGCCCATAGCAATAGCAACTGCGCGTTTACCCACAGGTTTAAAATCCCCTGACGATCCAACTGTTACCTGTTCTGCCCAGTTTAATAAAGCTTGTGACTTCGGAGTGTTAATATACTTTTGCGCTTCCTTTTCCATCAGCAGCAGCAAACCATCTGCACCACCGCGCATTAACCCAGCTACTAACAAAAACACCTCTTTCCAACGTTTATCTGTCAGGTGTTCAGTAACTAATTTCTCAATTTGACGATGGTCATCAATATATTGTGCTGTTAAATATTCCTGTAGCGTTAGATGAGAGAAGGAAAAGACATCCTCGGCTCGTTCTACCAAAATTCCTTGTTGAATTGCGATCGCATTCAGCACTGATTCCCCATCTAAATGCTGAGGTGCATTCAGATTGCTTGCTAAAAATGTTTTAATTTGCCCAACTATATCGCGCTGTGAAAAGAATAGCCTGTCAGATTCAAAACCTGTATAAGCAATCTCTGATAGTAATAACTCTTCTAATTCTGTATGCAGTCCTTGATAAATCTCATCTCTGAGAATTCGTTTTTCTGATGCCCACTCTTCTAGCAATATCCGTAGTGCCTTTCGGTAAAGAACACTGCGATTATCTGGAAAGTTTTGGGAACGGTCATAAACTAAACATATAAATGTCAGCAATAAAGGTGTGTGCGCCAACTCTTTTGCAGCTTCATGTTCTGGTTTTTGCAGTAATTCCCAGCATTTCTCGCCTGTCTTTGCTTGTTTGTCTGCTTCACAATGAAACCAGTTATCAATAAATTGCTGAATTTGATCGTCGTCAAAATCTGCCATTCCCACATCGCTAAAGCGGCGAAAACTGCTGCGATAAGCCGCCGTGCGACAGGAGGAAATAAAACGATTTTTATCGTACTTATCAACAAAGTTCTGAATTTCGCTAATTGCCTCAGTCAAATTTTTTGTTGGTACTTCATCTAACCCATCCAGCAAAATTAGTAATTTACCTTCTTCTAAAGCTTTAACTGTAAATTTATCTGGTGATGGAAAACCACAAATACGGAACTCTTCAGCAATAAATGCTTTAATATCGATATTGCCAGATGCAAACCTTTTCAATTCGATAAAAACTGGAATGCAAGCGTGTTTAAACCCTCCTTTTTTACCTTTGAGCGCTTCTAGTCCTATCTTCCGCACAAATGTAGACTTTCCTGCACCAGGGCCACCCAGCACCATCAGATATTGTTTATCGTTAGCAACTTTTATTCCTGCTTGTTTTTTACCATCATGAGATTGAAAACCTCGGCTTTTAGCTTGGCGATAAACTTCTTCTAAATTCTCAATAGATTCAAAATTACGGATAGCATCATTATCTAAAAACTGAACTGCTGTATAGATCGATTCCAACCTTACAGGATCGCGCATTCCCAATACTTTGAGAATACCATGCCGTTCTTCGTAGTTCTGGACATATTGTTTTGATGCGGCAAAAATTATCTCCCTAGTGTTTTCGTCTAGGCTTTTACCAAACATTCCTAGAATCTTACCACCGCTTCCACAAAGGATTTGGAAAATCGGAACTGCTACACCGCTAACGACTGATATCGCCCAAGGTTCCATTCCTGTCATAAGATTATCAGTGAATATGTTTAAAAAATTAAAGCAAAGTTGTATTATCCAACTCTAAGCTCTCTTATGACAACTACACCAAGCTTCAATTCCTGGGTTATCTGTCCCCAACCAAATCCTCAAGCAAACTTGCGTTTATTTTGCTTCCCTTACGCTGGTGGTAACGCGGCAATTTTTCGCACTTGGCCTAATAATCTACCCAGTAATGTCGAAGTCTGCGCTGTGGAATATCCGGGACGGGGAAGACAGATACAGTCAGCACCTTTGACGCGATTAGAACCTCTTGTGGAAGCGATCGCACCAGTTCTGTTACCATACTTAGACAAGCCATTTGCCTTCTTCGGTCATAGTATGGGCGGATTAGTTAGCTTTGAGTTAACCCGTCTACTTCGCTCTCAGTATAGTCTTACTCCCTTTCACCTCTTCATCTCTGCTCGTCGCGCTCCGCAATTGCCACCCATAAAACCACCCCTGCACATCTTATCAGACGCTGATTTGCAGAAGGAGCTACGCAGCCTCAACGGTACACCCAAAGCAGTGTTAGAAAGCGAGGAACTAATGCAGATATTTCTACCGATTTTGCGGGCAGACTTTGCAGTTCTAGAAACTTATATTTACACTCAAAAACAGCCACTGGAGTGTCCTATTACTGCTTTTGGTGGTTTGCAAGACCAAGACGTTAGTCATGAAGCTTTGCAAGGATGGCGAGAACAGACAATCGCTGCTTTCTCATTACATGAGTTCAACGGCGACCACTTTTTTATCCATTCCCACCAAGAATTATTATTTAAACTTATATCTCAAGAATTGCAGATGCGTAAGCGTAGCTGATAGTAGTCATGAGATAAAAAGGAGTTAGGAGTCAGAATATAGAATTTTCCTGACTCTCTGAACTTCTGATGTAAAATATTTCTACTTTTTATTTTTGGGTAGCGATCGCTAACTTTGCCCCTTCAACTTTACGAACCCGATCCATCACCGCTACTACCCGCCCATAATCAACTTTCTCATCAGCATTAATAATCACCAACACGTTTGGATTAGAACCAACTAAAGCACGTATTTGCTCTGTCACATCATCAACTGCAATTGGTTTACGGTTCAGACTTATCTGTTCTTTGTCATCTACCGTAATGGTAATTTTAGTGGGAACTTGCTGTTGTTTCGCTGTGCTGGCCTTCGGTAAATTTACTGGTAAACCTTCTGAGCGGGTTAAGAACAGAGTTGACATGATAAAAAATGTCAAAATCGCAAAAATCACATCAATCATCGGCACGATGTTGATCTGTAACGGAAGTTCTGGCTCATCTTGTAGACGCATACGTTTTTTCTCCTCGTTCATAACGACGGCGGTAGAGTAATTCTAGCTGTCCCCCATACTCTTGAATTAGTGCAATTTGCCGTTGGTACAGTCCCCGAAAGGTATTGGCAAACAAGAGTGTAAAGATCGCAACTATCAATCCTGATGCAGTTGAAACCAAAGCTTCACTAATCCCAGATGTAACACCAGTTGTTTTAGTACCTCCCACATCACCAAGGTTTAGGGAGGCAAAGGAAGCTATCAATCCTAACACAGTGCCGAGAAGACCTAACAATGGTGCTAGTCCAATAATTGTCTCAAAAATGTTTTGGAAGCGTTTGAGTACAGGGATTTCAGCCTGAGCTTCGCTTTCTAATGCCAAACGAAATTCCTCTGGATTTGGCTCTTCCAATTCCAAAGCGGCAAGAAAAATCCGTGCTAGTGGTAAATCTGCGTTTTTCTGAAGTTTATCCATTGCACCGACAACATTATCGAGTCGGTAGAGATTCAAAACATCCCGCACCACACGGCTTTGACGCTGATTTACCCTTACCCAAAATCTAACACGCTCAATCATCAATGCCACTGCCAATACCGAAAACACCAACAAGGGCCACATGACCACACCGCCTGCTGCAAACAAATTATGAATTCCCATGTAGTGCCTCTATAACTTCATCCACAATACAAAATCAGACTACCAGAATCTAGCTCAAGGCTGAAACTTTTTCTCAATAAAATATAAAATATAATGATAATTTTTTCAAATATCATGGTCATGATTTTTATTTAATTATTTGTTTGTCTTATATAAATTAATTTAATTTGATTGAAACAAAAATTAATTTTGTCCAAAAATCATGATAATGGTGGTTCAAAAAGATGTTTTTGCTAATTCGGGGTTCGGTAACTCTATCCAAAATAATTTTAATTTTTGACTTGATATTTGTAACCTTGCATTCTAAGATATCTAAATTAGTGAGAATAGGTAGCAATAGCTATGAGCTTTTCTGGCATTACTGTCGAGCAACGTTCCAAAGAAGTTGAGGCTCTCAAGTCTTTTCTGACTTACAGTCTGATCGGTTCACTGGCGCTGCATATCGGCGTACTGTCATCAGGCATAAGTAATTATTTGACGAGAGTACCTAAAGAAGAAAATGAAGCGATAGAGTTAGCGATCGTCGATTCTCCGACTGCGGAACCAGAAAAACCACTTGAAAAAATTCCAGAAGAACCCAAGAAAGAACCCGAAGTTGTTCAAAAACAGTCTATAGAAGCTCCACAAGTACAAAAACCAGTACAAGAATTTATTGAAAGACCAAAAATTGAGCCAATTCAACAACAACCAAAACAAACTATTCAAAATTCACAGCCAGTTCAACAACCACAACAAACTATTCAAAATCCACAGCCAGTTCAACAACCACAACAAACTATTCAAAATCCACAGCCAGCTAACAGGGAAATTGCTCCCAAGCCAGCAGTCCCTGTGACAACTGTTGCTCCTCAAGGTGGTGGTGGCGGTGGCGGCTCTGGTGTTGGTTTAGGTTCAGGTAGTGGTATTGCTGTAGGTACAAGCAGTGGTACTGGCACTGGTGGAGGAACTGGGACTGGTACTGGCGGCGGCATTGGTAGTGGTACTGGGACTGGCATCGGCAGTGGTACTGGCAGTGGTACTGGGACTGGCATTGGCAGTGGCATTGGCAGTGGCACTGGTAATGGAATTGGCAACCAAACAGAAAAACGTCCGCCAGTAGCAACAGCGCCAATAGCGCCAACACCTCCAAAAATTAACACTTCAGGTAATGGTAATGGTCGTGCAGCCTGCCGCGAATGTAATGCTAAGTATCCAGAGGCAGCAAGACGGCGAGGTGTTGAAGGGAGAGTAGAAGTAGCTGTCGATACTGATGCCCAAGGCAATGTGACTAATGTGCGGATTGCCCGTTCTAGTGGAAACCGCGACTTAGATGAAGAAACCGCCAGACAAGCGCGTGAGTGGAAATTAAAACCCGTAGAAGGAGGCAGACAAGGAGTCTCGATCGCCACTGAATTTGCAATAAAGGGTTCGAGGCGATCGCGCCAAGTTCAAGAACGGCAAGCAGAAAGACAAGCACAAGAGAGAACCCAGCAGACAACGGCTGCAAACTCCACACCAGAAAATCCAAGACGTAGGCGCAGAGAGTTGGCACCTTCATCTAATGAAGCTACAGCTACAAAACCAGCCGAAGCTAGAGCCACAAAACCGGCAATATCTGGATTAAGTAGACGGTTGGAACCTCAAAGAGGGGAAAATTCTGCTCCAAGCTCTAGTACAACTCGCACTCAAGGAAGCGCTAGAGAGTCTTTACGCCGCATCCGGCGCGAGCAAACGGCTACCGATTCATCACCAAAGCCACAACCAACTACAAATCAGCGGCGGCGAAGAGATAACAACACTAGCCAGAACAAGTTACGGGACTCTTTGCGCCGTTTACGCCAACAACCTCAATCGCAACCTGCTGCTCCATCTACTGCTCCTAGTCAGCAGTAGAGCGAGAAAACTTACTGGAATCATACTTTGATTAGCGATCGCCCACCGCTTCCTGTTTTTAGGAGGCGGTTGTTTTTTAGGCATAAATCATGGCTTTCTTAAGCATTACCCTTCTACCATGAGGAGTGCAGTAATTTTATGATGGGCAGTTAGACATACTATGTGCTAATCAATAGTTGTAAATAATTCTCTACTTTCCCATTCGCAATTTCTCTGATGAGGGGGATGAAAATTGCCTGCGCCTAAGAAATAGTCTTAGTGCTTGCTCATCACCGATTATATGCTGAAAGGATAGTCAAGGGATAACTCTCAATTTGTTCATCTGGATTTTATGCTAGATGTCAAATTCACTGATTTGAATAAAACTTCTACATAAACACACACTGATGCACTTTGATTTGCTTGAATAGCTATATTGATAGGACATTGATTCGACGGCAATTCACAATCCTGATTATGGCAAGTAAATTCATTGATGTTAGGGAATATACTGTCAGGGCGCACAAAAGACAGATTCATACTCGTGTTTTCCAGTTTGTCTGTAAAGAGTGTAACGATCTGACAAAGCGTGAGACTTTTGGCCCTCGACCTTTATATTGTGAGAGATGTCGGCCTCCCCAACCGCCGAAGAAATCCCAGCCAACATCTCACAAAGCAAAACCCAGAGCAATGTCTTACAAAAGTGACATCGATTTAAATTGATAAAAGCCTTATGACTCAAAATGGACAACTAGAACCACCTCCGGGCACTTTTCTCTCACCATTGTTGGAATTACGAGACTATTATGCTCGCCTCACAGAAGAGTATGAACGCCTCTTTGTGCAGGCGCGATCGCAACTCGATCATGTAGAAGCGTTGTTGTCTAACTGGTCTTATTCTGATAGCAATAAGCAGATATCAAGACTGACGGCGGCTGATGAAATCTCAAATGTTTCCCAAGAAGGCTCTCTGCGGTTTTTATCACCGCTTGATGACATCCACGAAATCAACTTGGAAGAGTCTCTACAGTCAGAAGTCACATTAGATCGGGTTGAGATCGATAATTCCTTTTCTGCTGCTGTTGATACAAAAGACAAAAAACTTCCCAGTACATCGTCAGATGCAAAGATTGCGCCAGAGAACAACGATAGTTCAACGAAGGTAGCGGAAATTCCCATGCTACCCCAATATAATCACGCGATCTCCCGAATGGAAGCCATCAAACAGCTATTGCAAGAGCAGATAGGTACTGTCTGTCATATCGATTTTATCGTGCGATCGCTTTATGGAGAGTTAGATGCCAATCTCTTCAAAGTTGTTAAAGGTAGGGTTCAATCTTCCCTTACCCAAGGTAGAGAAAGGAATTATTGGGTAACTATTCCCGATGAGCCAGGTTGTTATACTCTGGATTTAAGTTTGGTAGCCCCCAGTAATCGCAATGGTGCTTCTAGGAGTATCAAAAACAAAAATAAGAAGCCTTTCGTACCCCCGATAAAAACAGTACCAATGCTCAAAGCCTTTGAGGGTCAATTCTTAATTGATGCTCTCACCTCTCTATTACGACAAAATCCAGGTAAAGTTTTCAGCGTTGCTGAAGTCATCGCCGGAATTTATGGAGAACTAGATTCCCAGGAAATTAGAGAGATCAAAAATAAGGTGCTGAATGAACTATCTAGAGGCTATCGGACAGGTAGATTCTCTAGGGTTCCTAACCAAATTGGCTTCTATACTTTGGACTCCAATCTGATCTTGAAGGGTAGTTCTCGTTAAATAAATTGGTCATAGGGCATGGGGCATTGGACATTGTTATACTGCCCCTCTGCCTCTTCCCCACTACCCACCTATCCCAAAAACAGCTTATATGCTGGATTCTTGTTTTCATCCCAATAGCGATAGCCCAGGTTATCGAGAAAAGCTTGCCACTCTCCCATCTCGTGGGGGGGAACCTGGATACCGACAACAATTCGTCCGTAGTCTGCGCCATTGTTGCGGTAGTGAAAAAGACTAATATTCCAATCGGGACTCATGGAAGTCACAAATTTCATCAATGCGCCAGGACGTTCGGGAAACTCAAAACGGTAGAGTAATTCATTGTGAGCCAAAGGAGAGTGCCCACCCACCATGTGCCGCAGATGTAATTTTGTTAGTTCGTCATCTGTTAAATCAAGGGTTTCAAATCCTTGAGCTTCAAAGGTTTCTACCATCTTTGCAGCATCAGCACGGTTTTGAATTTGCACGCCGACAAAAATATGGGCTGTTTTTTTATCAGCAATGCGATAATTAAACTCAGTAAGATTACGGTTGCCAATACATTCACAAAACTGGCGAATACTTCCCCGTTCTTCAGGAATTGTGACTGCAAAGATGGCTTCGCGGCGTTCGCCTAATTGTGCCCGTTCTGCCACAAAGCGGAGGCGATCGAAATTCATGTTTGCACCGCAAGCAACAGCAATTAAGGTTTGTCCCTCGATTTGTTCTCGTTCTGTGTATGCTTTGGCAGCTGCGATCGCCAATGCACCAGCTGGTTCTAAAATGGATCGCGTATCCTCAAACACGTCTTTAATCGCAGCACAAGTATCGTCTGTACCCACCAAAATAATTTCATCTACATACTGCTGACATAAACGGAAGGTTTCTTCACCTACTTCCCGCACCGCCACGCCATCAGCAAATAACCCCACTTGGGATAAGCGCACCCGATGTCCAGCTTTGAGCGATTGAGACATAGCATCAGCGTCTACAGGTTCAACGCCAATAATTTTGATTTCAGGACGCAATCGTTTCACATAAGCCCCAATCCCAGAAATCAAACCGCCTCCTCCAATTGCGACAAAAATTGCATGGATGGGTTGCTGATATTGCCGTAAAATTTCCATGCCGATGGTTCCCTGTCCAGCAATTACATGGGGATCGTCAAAGGGATGAATAAAAGTCAATCCTTTTTCCACTTCTAATTCACGGGCATAGCTATAAGCATCGTCGTAAGTGTTTCCATGTAACACAACCGCCCCGCCCCTCATTCTCACCGCGTCTACCTTGACTTGGGGTGTGGTTACTGGCATGACGATAATCGCTTTGGTTCCCAAGCGATTAGCTGCAAGGGCAACTCCTTGAGCGTGGTTCCCCGCAGATGCTGCAATTACACCCTGCGCCAATACATCTGGTGGTAGTTGCACCATCTTGTTATAAGCACCCCGCAGTTTAAAGGAAAATACTGACTGCATATCCTCACGTTTCAACAGGAGTTGATTATTTAGCCGCGCAGACAAATTTGGCGCATACTCCAGAGGTGTTTCCTGGGCAACATCATATACACGGGCAGTCAGGATTTGGATGAGGTAGTCGCAATACATGGGTGTCAAGGTGTGAGCAAAAGCCGGATGAAAACTAATTTTACGTTACAAGCGATCGCACTGGTTTTATTTAATTACCCTCTCTCGAAATATTGAGCCAATAAAATTTAAAAAGTACTAGTATTATTGGAAGAGAAATCAGTCAGTAATTGAATTTTTTTGTTACCTCAAATTTCGTGCGATCGCTGGTAGGTTGATTTTAAAATAATTTCGTCAACTGTCGGAATATTTAACTCAACAGATAAGTATAATGTTACTTATGAACATAAGTTTTCAATTTATGATAAAGTATGCATAGAAGATTAAATTCGGCTGTGTAGTTTGTTTTTATATATACTTGTATTACAGACCTCTCCGCATCTAAATCTCTACACCCTCTGATTCTGGAGACATTATATGTCAATTTACGTCGGTAATCTATCTTACGAGGTTAAAGAAGATGACCTCCGGCACGTTTTTGCAGAATACGGAACGGTAAAAAATGTTCAATTGCCTATCGACCGAGAAACAGGTCGAATGAGAGGTTTCGGCTTTGTAGAAATGGAATCAGACGCACAAGAAACAGCAGCAATTGAAGCCCTTGATAATGCTGAGTGGATGGGTCGGAGCTTAAAAGTTAATAAAGCTAAACCCAAGACTGATGGAGGTTCCTCTGGCGGTAGACGAGGTGGTGATGGTGGTTCCTCTCGCCGCTATTAAGGTCTAAAAGTAAGAGTTTAACTCTAAGGTCTTGAGGGCAGATAAAGCGTCTGCCTTTTTTGCTTTTATTGACTGGCGTAAGAGAAGTTTCTGCAATTGATTATAAATTTCTTTTATGAAGTTATGCTAACGCATAGCTTACCGTAGGTATAGTTTTTTATAGGTGTAGCAACCATGAACCCAGAAGCTAAACATATTGTTAGCGAACTAAGGCATAAGTTTTACTGTAACTTTGCTGCTACTATGAATATGCCGGTGAGCATAACTGGTACATCTTATAGTAGTAATTCACCGATCGCATCTTGGATGGATCGTAGGGAAAGACTGAACTATGTAAATGTATATGCTTATACAGCACCTGATGAATTTGTCCCCCTCCGCCCATTCATTCTTCGACTAGCTATAAATAAGAGTGCTGGGAGAGTGGCGACATTCAGAAAAGGACAAGTCTGTCGCGGTCTTAATTTAGTGTGGGATTTCGAGTTAACTGTACTACCAAAAGAAATTTTAGACTTTCTTCCCTGGATAGTTAACTTAGTTGAGGCTCATGATAAAGGTTCGTCCTTATTGCTACAATCACCACCTCATTTGTTTGAATTCAAAGTGCCAGAGGTTGGGTTATTAAATAATGCCTGGACTCAGAAAGCTTGGCTTCTTGCAAATTCGACAATATCCTAATGGTTGGTGCTTAAGTTGCTTTTAGTAACCGACTAAAAATATATGTGCTTGGGCTTTGTTTGCCCAATAATTAAAGTAGCGAGACTACTTTAGAGAACGTCCCTAACTTTTGTAAACTTTTAAACCAAAATAGTTAACGATGCACGAGTGCTAGAAGGTTCTCTTCATTTGCCTGCTAATCATACAACTCGCGTATTAATACCTGCTATATACCTGATAATTAATAAAGCAATCTACAGAGAGCAAAGATGCAGACTCTCCAAAAACTCTCCCTTCCAAGTATGGGCTGCGGGACTTGGGCCTGGGGCAACCAACTGCTTTGGGGATATGACGAAAGTATGGATGACCAGTTGCAAGCGGTGTTTAACCTTTGCGTAAACAACGGTGTGACTTTATTTGATACGGGTGATTCTTACGGAACTGGGAGATTGAATGGTCGAAGTGAGTTACTGCTGGGACGATTTAACCAAGAATATGTAGGTTCAAACAAAGAAAATATTTGTATTGCGACTAAACTTGCTGCTTACCCGTGGAGATGGACACGCAACTCAATGGTAAGGGCTTGCAAGTCATCTGCCCAACGCCTGGGGAAAAACGTAGATTTGGTACAAATGCACTGGTCAACAGCAAATTATGCTCCTTGGCAAGAGAGAGGGCTGTTAGATGGTCTTGCCGATTTGTATGAGCAAGGACTAGTTAAAGGAGTGGGGCTATCTAACTATGGGCCTAAACGGCTCAAACAAGTGCAAAAAAAGTTTGCAGAACGAGGCGTTCCTATTACTAGTCTGCAAGTTCAATACTCTTTATTGTCTACATATCCTGTCACCCAATTGGGACTGAAAGACCTTTGTGATGAGTTGGGAATTAAATTGATTGCCTACAGCCCTCTAGCTTTAGGACTACTGACAGGAAAATACTCTGAGCAAGGCCCTTTACCCAAAGGTATCCGAGGTTTGTTATTTAGGCAGATATTAACGGGAATGCGTAGACACGAAGCGCCTTCTGGCACCAAATCGCTTCTGCTATGTTTGCAAGAGGTGGCACAGTTCAGAAACAAAACCATGTCACAGGTAGCAATTAATTGGTGCATCTCTAAAGGAACCATTCCCATCCCTGGAGCAAAGAGTGTGGAACAGGCGAGGGAGAATATTGGTGCGTTAGGTTGGCAATTAAATGTCAGTGAAATTGCAGAATTGGATAGGGCGGCGGCAAATACAGACAAAAAAATGGTACAAAATATCTTTCAAACTAAGTAGAACAGCCTAATTGTTGAAGGGAGTAAAATCAATTTTAATTCCCTGTTCGCGTAGTATCCCGCAGGGAAGGGGTTAACCGACCTATGGCCGGCCAATTATTGATTGGCCGAGCAAAAATAGCCCATAAATGGACGGGGAGAGGTCAACCTTGTTGATTATTCGGCAAAACATCCTCAAGCATAGATCCTAATTCCTTATTTAACCTACCAGACTTGACAAATTCTGCATAAGTATCTGCCTCAATTGCCAGCAGTTCTCCTCGAAATTGCTCTGTTGTAAAGCTTTGAAGATTGGGGGACTCTTGCTGTAATTCATCAATTTCCATGCGTAAATCTGCAAGTTCCCCTTTTATTAGTGTCTCCTGGTAGCGGCGAAATTCTGGGTCAATGCCAGGGCGTTGGTCTGCCTGGAGATGTTGCAGAACGCGTTCTAAGGCAACATGACGGGCAACTAATTCTAAATATTGCTCGCGTAAGGGTGCATCACCTAGCAAATTGAGTTTTTCTAGCAAAGGTTTGATGGTCAATCCCTGAACAAGGAGAGTAAATAAAACTACTCCAAATACTGTTGCAATAATTTTTTCTCGCTCTGGTAGTATTGTCGATACACTCAATGCCAGGGCAATGGAAACGGAACCGCGTAACCCACCCCACCATAAAATAGTTTGTTCTGGTAAAGAAATGTCCGACTTGGTGATGCTAGTACTAAATTTGGTGAGAATCAAAATAGCAACTGCTCGCATCAAAATCATGGCTGCCACTGTCACCATAATGATTTGCAGGTTTTCGCCCAAACTAGCAAAGCGTATTTGGTCGCCAATCAGCAAGAAGACAATGGAGTTAACAAAGAACGCCAAAAATTCCCAAAATTCGGAGACAATAACCCGCGTGCGGGGATTCATACCGATACGAGAGCCAAAGTTACCTAAAATCAAACCTGTGGTGACAACCCCAATTACTCCAGAACCGCCCAAGTCTTCAATAATTAGGTAAGTGCCGTAGGCGGAAACTAGGGTTAAGGATTGCTCCACTAAAGGCAAATCGAAGCGCTGGGTGAGGTAGGAAATGCCAAACCCAATGAAAGCCCCCACCCCTACACCGATGCCAACAACTGTAAATAACTGCAATAAGATGGGCTGGAATTCCAATTCCACAGTTCCCAAAGATAAGGCAACCAAAAAACCAAAAGCAACTACAGCCATACCATCATTGAATAGGCTTTCGCCTTCCATTAAGGTGGTAAGACGACTACCTACACCGAGTTGACGGAACAAAGCGGTGACAGAAACCGGATCGGTTGCAGATAGGCTGGCGGCGATCAGTAAAGCTGTAGTTAGGGAAATACCAATGAATTGATTGAGAGCGATCGCTACCCCGACGATCGCAATTACCACCCCGAACACTGCATACAAGCAAATTGGTACTAAATCCCGCTTCAGTTCTGCCCATTTCAAATTCCAGGCGGCTTCAAATAACAACGGTGGTAAAAAAATAAACAAAATTAATTCCGGGGAAAGGGTTACTAAACGAACATCCACAAACGCCAAACCTAACCCAACAATCACCAGTAGCAAGGTGTAAGGGATATTGCGAAACCAGCTAAATACCTGCGGTAGTGTTGCCACACCTAGAGACACCGAAAGTACCAACAGAAACTGCTTGAGATTATTTGTAATCACTTCCTCGGCGATCGCTGATTCAAACACCATTAAAGATATTCCTGGTATAATTTTGCATTGATTCTCATCTGACTATTTTCAGATGACATCGGCTCAACGTAACACTTTGAGTTAGCAGAGAATGAAGATTTTACAGTTAACCGAGCATTTAGGAGGAAGGTCTTGGGTAATAACATTCGAGACCGCTTTAAAAATTTCCGCCGTCGGGGTTCGCAGCCAGAACAACTCCAACAGCTACAAACAGATTTGCTGGCTGAATCAGCCTTAGACTCAGCTTACATAATTTTGATTATTAGCTCCTGTGCGATCGCAACTTTGGGTTTATTATCTGACAGTGCAGCCGTGATTATCGGCGCAATGATTATTGCCCCTCTGATGTTGCCGATTCGTGGGTTAGCTTTTGGTGCTTTGCAAGCAGATATTACTTTATTTCGCAAGGGAGTAGTTGCTGTAGCAGTGGGCACAGTATTAGCAATAGCGATCGCCTCAACTCTGGGTTTGCTGGTAGGGTTGCCTAGTTATGGTAGTGAAGTGCTGGCTCGTTCCAGACCAACATTGTTAGATTTGGGAATTGCGGTAGCGGCTGGTGGTATCAGTGGTTACGCCAAAATAGAGACGAAAATCTCTGGTAGTTTAGCAGGAACTGCGATCGCTGTTGCTCTCATGCCTCCCATCTGTGTGATTGGCTTAGGCTTGGCACAAGGGAATTGGTCACTCAGTTTGGGGGCAACCCTACTTTATCTCACCAACTTATTAGGTATTGCCCTCTCCTGTATGGTGACATTCGTGATAGCAGGTTGCACTTCAATGGCGCGGGCGCGTCAACCCCTAATTTGGACTATGGCTTTAACAGCTATCCTGATAATTCCCTTGGGAGTAAGTTTTGCCCGACTTGTACGACAAGCGCAACTAGAAACCAGCTTGCGAAAAGCATTATTGAACCGAACCGTCACCTTTGGGCGATTGCAGTTAATTAACAGTAATACCAATTGGTTGACAAATCCTCCAGAAGTCCGGCTGAGTGTTCGAGCAAGGGAACCTGTCACACCTCGGCAAGTAGAATTATTAGAAGAATTTATTAAACAAGAAATGGGGCAACCATTCACTCTAATTTTTGAAGTTGGTCAAGTAGAAGAAATTCGACGTTCTGAACCCACACCTTAAGAGGATATTTGAAAAGTCCTTAGTGATGTATCAAATACTTTTAGATCCCCCTAAATCCCCCGTTGAAGGAGGCAGGAGGCAGGAGGCAGGAGGGACAATTAAGAAGGGGATTCAGCACCGTACTTAATCGATATCAATACTGAAGTGATTTTAAATTTCTAATTGGAACAAAGCGACCATGACTGCTGCTGTCTTTCTAGAAAACGTCTACAAGTTTTATAACAATGTACCTGTAGTTAATGACCTGTCATTCAAAATTGAAGCGGGGGAGATATTTGCTCTACTTGGCCCGAACGGTGCGGGGAAATCAACCACAATTCGGATGCTGACTACACTCACGAAACCGTCCCAAGGACGGATAGAAGTCGGTGGATATGATGTAACGAGCCAAGCAATGCTAGCAAAACAAAGTATTGGTGTAGTCTTGCAGCAAATCAGTGTAGATAACGATTTAAGCGTTTGGGAAAATATGGAACTGCATGGGAGACTACATCACATTAGTAACCCACAACGACAAAAACTGATTAATCAATGGCTAGAGTATGTTGAGCTAGCAGAAAAACGTGATGATTTGGTAAAAACCCTATCTGGGGGTATGAAACGACGGTTGCAGATTGCGAGAGCTTTATTGCATCAACCACAAATTCTGTTTTTAGATGAACCAACCGTAGGACTAGACCCCCAAACCAGGCGACGAATCTGGGAAATTATTCGGGATTTAAATAAACAAGGGATGACGATGCTACTGACGACCCATTATATGGATGAGGTCGAATTTTTGTGCGATGCTTTTGGCTCTACTAAGCCAGGACGCATCGGTATTATGGATGGCGGTAGGCTGATTTCTTTAGGAACTTTACAACAACTCCGTTCTGTTCACGGTGAAGGTTTGGTGATGAAGCAATTGGGTTTGTCTGAAGTGGGGACTGATAGTGCGCGTAGTTGGGAATATTTGTTTTTCCCATCTTTAGAAGAAGCGAATATCTACTTGAATGAACAGCCCGATAAAACCGGAATGATGGTGCGTCCCTCTAACCTGGAAGATATTTTTGTGGAATTAACGGGACGCAAGTTAGATTAACCTCATCCTCCTAACTGTCGCAGCATGGCTTCTACTCTGTCTACTCCTGCTGAGTCATTGCGCCGCTTGTATAAGTCGCGGGCTTTTTGAAGCGAACTGTTGGCAAGTTTCGCTTGTCGTCGCTGTTTATACATTGAACCCATCAACTCATAAGTTTGGGCATTGTTCTTATCCAAGTCGATTGCTTGTTGGTATGCCCAGGTAGCAGCACTATAGTCTCCCATCCGGGATTGGGTAACAGCCAATCCTAAATAGGCGTTAACGTTGTTACGGTTCAGTTGTATGGCCCGACGGTAGCCTTCTTTTGCCCCAGGTGTGTCTCCTAAATTGGCTTTGATGTAACCTACAGCGTAGTAAAAATCACTATTGTTAGGGTTGATGGCGATCGCCCGACGATAAGATGTTAGTGCTGCCTGGTAATTTCCCTGTTGAGCGTATAAGTAGCCAATACCTGAATGGATTTTAGCATTTTTGGGATCTAGGCTAGCTGCTTGCTGATAAACTGCGATCGCACCACCATAATCTCCACCATCCACTAATCTCCGTCCTTCTTCTAGTAGTTCCTTCAATTGTGGGTTTTTAGCTTGCGCCACTAATACCTGAGCCTGAGCCACTGAAGGTATAGTGAAGGCAAAACATCCTAGTAACACCACGCTAAACACAAATGATGTAGGCTTGTACACAGTAAATTTCCTGAAATTTTAGAGGACTTTTTTCTTGTACATTAAAACAAAAATCTGGACTTTTGAAAACTGTATTTCTTCGTATTGATTAAGATGTGAATAGTTCATCTCATCTTTCCTTTACAATCAGCATTACACCACAGAGTTTTTACTGAATATTCAAGTGTAAGATGTCAAGTTCAGATGAAGTTACCCTACAGATAAATCATTAAAATAACAAAACAACACGTTTGGCATCGGTATATATACGTGTCATTCTCTAAAAACTACAGGGATTTAACTTAATCCTAGAGAGATAATATTCCAATCTGAGAGACTTTAGCATTGATTCCTGTTTGTGATTTAATTTAATAATTCGTTGACCCTGTATTCAATTATTCTCACATTTTTAGTCATTGATACTATCTTTTAGGAAACTGCCTTTCAGACGTTTACATCCTACTTTAGTCATTACACGGTAAGATAAAATTAACAAGCAAAATGTCTCTTCAAATCCTAGCCTTTAGTTAGGACAATACTATAAATAAGAGCGCATTTGCGATCGTAATCTCCAATTGTGTAAGAGGATATTGATGAGCCTGTATCAACACACACTATTCTTGTACATATATTTTGATAATAAATATCAAATCTCAACCTAATATGCCATCTAGGAGACTAATTTATGATAATAACTACCACTGATGTGATTCAAGGAGCCGTGATTGAGTCATATTTAGGTATTGTGACAGCAGAAGTAGTCTATGGCAGCAATTTCTTGCGGGACTTTTTGGCTGGTATTCGGGATATTATTGGTGGACGCACTGCTAGCTACGAGCGCCTATTTGAGCAGGGTCAACGCAAGGCACTAGAAGAATTAGAACAGCGAGCGCAACGTTTAGGAGCGAATGCAGTAATCGGGATTGAAATTGATACTGGTACAATCAATCTTGACCAGTCAGGAGTTCTTTTGCTGATTACTGCCACAGGCACTGCTGTGAGGATGCGTTAATTTTTGATTATCTTTACTTTTGACAATTGTTACAAAGGTTACAAACTTTTGTATTGAGTTTAATTGTATATACAATTAACGCTTTTTCCCATAGAAATTAAGAATTGTATTATATTTGAAATTTTTTAGATTGAGAATGTCTAAATAATTCTTCAGACATTAATATTGAAGGATAACGTAATTTTACTTTCTGCTTTTTCGGAAATACCACATTCTTTAACAAGTGAATGTTCGCTACCTTTAGTTATTCTCACTCGGAGAAGGGGATTAGGAGGTTAGATTTTCTACATACATATACTTCACCGAATAAAAAATGGCTTATAACGAGTCACCAATGTATTGGCTCTGGCCACCAAGCTGACTGATGAATTATGAATTGTGTTGACTAGCTTTTAGTTCGGGGAAAGTCAAGGTCCAATTCTTATTATCATCGATCTGAAAGTACAAACCTTGGAAAATAAGCCGTAGAGCGGTTCGAGTTCTAATAAATTTTCTTACCAGATAAGTTCCTGGTTCAGCAAAGATATCATTAAAGCTTTTTTGATAACCAAATTGTTTTGAACAGTAATTACCAGCACCTTCAACTGTTAACACAAAAAACTCGGCTTGTTTGTATTCATCAGGAATCATAAAGATTCCATATATATGATGACGACCACGCCACGGCTGAATAATAACCTTAGTTGCATGTACCTGGAATTTTGTAGTTTTTGATGCTAAAAAAGCCTTGGGATTACAATCAGAATCATTAACAGGCCACCACACTGTAGTAATAATCACAGAGAATAGTAAAATTAAAAAATAGCGGAGTCTGCGATGCATAAAGCCAATAAAATTTGTTGATGCGGTCGGTAGAATTTGATGAGTAATGATAGTCCAGCTACAGCAGTAAGACTATCTACCTACAACACCTTCTAATGGCAAAGACAAAACATTAAGCAGGCGATTAATTTTTTTGTGAAAAAATTGCAGATTGGATATGCGATCGCTTACTGTGTTTTAGAGTTTCTTTACAGTATTAAACCTAGCTGAGAAACAACCAGGCTTTTGTGGCTATTAACACTGATTTATGCTCAAATTTTGCGCTGTAATTAATTCTACAATTTGTTGATTTTATTATGCTTTTGATGAGCTTTATTCTCATCAGCAGATGCTTTGATACTAGTTTTATATGAGGCTGCGCTTGATTCATGTAGGGACAATACTCTGTTGGTAATCCGTTGGATAACTCCTAGAGTAGCCCCTTCTCTAGGAGACGCTCCGCAAATGCGTCTGCTCTCACAGCCTGTAGTTTAGATAACTCTTATAAGCGCATCTTCAAATATAAATGCTATAGGACGGAGCGATCGCTATCAAGTTCAGGAAAAAAGCTACTTTTATTTCTCGGCAATGAATAAGGTAATTAAATACACAAATATTCGTTAGACATTTCCAAAAACAGATAAAAGATTTTATATTGAGAATTCCTAAATAAATAACTCTTCAAATATTAATTAATAAAAGCTAAGATGTATTAAAACATTGTTACAGAAATCTATTGTTTATTACTAAATATATATCCATCAACTATTTCTATCGATAGATATTAAAACAGATGATTTAGTTATTTAATCTTAAACAGGAACATGAATATATTTGATTGAGTTTGCTGGAACAGCACTGGAGAACATAAACTATGTCATACGTAAATCGGACAGGTAATGACGTTATTTCTAACGAGCCTGTTATTGCAGGTCGGGTAGCTGAATATCACGATCTTGTTCGCTGGGGGCCGATTATTTCTGGTTTGTTGGTTTCTTTAGCCACTCAATTAATATTAAGCGCCATAATTGCTGCTGTTGCGGCAGGCGCAGTTGAAGGTTCAGGTGCACCGAGAACAATTGCACCTAATGCTGCGGGTAATGCGGGGCTTTGGTCAACTATCGCTTTACTAATTTCCCTATTTACTGGTGGTTGGGTTACAACCCGTGCTTGCGGGCCGATGAACCGCAATACGGCTCTTCTTAACGGCGCAATTCTTTGGGCAACGACTTTAGCAGTTAGCTCATGGCTGTTAGCAAGTGGAGTATCTGGTGCTTTTGGTGTTGCTGCCTCTAACGCTGGAGAAGTTATAAATCAGGTACAACAACAAGGTGGTGTTAATGTACCACAAGCAAACATCAGTGCCCAACAAGCTAGGGAAGCGGCAGCTAATTTACGTTCGGGATTATGGTGGTTTGTCTTTGGTTCTTTGTTGGGTTTAATAGCCTCAATGATTGGAGCCGTAGCTGGTGCTCGCAGTCCCCGGACTAACAATTACAACCCTTAAAGTATTGTCTGAAAAATTAAATATTATTTATTTTAAATAAAAGCGCCTTGAAAAAAGGTGCTTTTTGTTTATTCTTTAGCAAGTAAGAATTCAAAATTTAATTATGAACTAAAAAATGGATGACTAAACGGGTTTAAATTCCCCATTTGAAGATTCTATATTCTCTTATAAGTGCATCTTCAAACAGAAATGGTATGAGAGATCGGGGCGATCGCTATCAATTTCAAGCTGCTTTTATCTCTTGCCTATCAATGGGGTAGTCAAATACACAAATATCCGTTATATTCCCGTAAGTAACACTTGGTATAAATATTTATGGGAAGAAGTTGGGAAAGTCTTAAGACAGTTGCAGGTTTCTTGGGTGCGTTGGGAAAAACCCTTGCCGTAAGTATCACACTTACACAGTTTGGGGCAAATACTTCGGCAATTGCGGCTGACACCGTTGTTGTGCGTTTAGGTTTATTTACAGAATCCATTTCCCTGGCTGAGTTGCAAAAGGCTGCAAAAACTGGGGAATTACCTGAGAGTCTACAGCCTTTTACTAAAGGATTAGCTGAACAACAACGCCGCTTCTTGTTGGGGGCATTGGGCATGAATATACCGATGAATGTTGTCACCATTGATAAGTTAGCTAATACCCAGATTGGCACAAGTATTCTCAGTGACTTCGCTACAGCCTTAGCCCGAAAGGACAAAGCTGGAGTTCAAGCACTAAGAGCAGGATTAGTATTAGGCTCTGCTGCACCGCAGGGTCTTTCTATACTCAGTTTTATCGCCGCTTATCCTAGTAAACGCTTAGAAATTGATTTGCCCCAGGCTTTTATAGTTGCAGGGAATTTGAATACAGCTTTTTGGCGCACGCAGCAATTTATGCTAGCCATCGCTCCCCAACTCGACCCCAAAACACCGCGAATTCCTTTCACTTTTGATCCCAGCCAACCAGGAAACGCTGAAGTAAAAATACTCAACTTAAGCCTGAATAACCAAAAGCGCGATGCCTACGGCGGGCAGAGCCAACGTAAAATTCCAGTTGATATTTATTGGTCAACTGCTGCAACTCCTGACAAACCCATAATTGTTTTTTCTCACGGCTTTGCATCAGTCCGCACGGACTTGCGTTACCTAGCAGAACATTTAGCATCCCACGGTTATGTAGTTGCAGCTTTAGAACATCCCGGTAGTAATGGGGAAAATACTAACTTAGCATTACAAGGCAAAACCAGAGTTATGAAACCTCAAGAATTTTTGTATCGCCCTCAAGATATTAGTTTTGTTCTTGATGAATTAGAAAAGCTCAACCAAACAGCTAATAATCCACTGCAAGGAAAACTTGCAACCAATAAAGCGATGGTTGTTGGTTATTCTTTTGGTGGTGCTACAGCTTTAGCACTTGCTGGAGCCGAATTACAACTAGAACATCTGAAACAACGCTGCAAAAAGAACTTGACTATTTTGAGTCTGGGAGAAAATATACAGTGTATTGCTCAAGAACTACCAGAAAATAGCTATCAACTACGAGATCCCAGAATCAAACGGGCGATCGCTCTCAATCCTATAACTTCTCTGCTCTTTGGCGAAACTGGGTTAACTAAGATACAAGTTCCTACCCTAGTATTAGCAGGTTCCGCCGATAAAACTGCCCCAGCTTTAACTGAACAGATTGTGGGATTTGACAAAATCCCATCCCCAAAATGGCTCGTTGGTATAGTTGGGGGTACTCATCTAAGTATAAAAGACCCTAGTACTACTTTGGATCAGGTAGGACAACCAAATACACCGATTAGTGGCGGTGAAGTTGTGGGTGAAAAAGCAGCAGATGTTCGCAAGTACCTTAAAGCTATAGCTTTAGCCTTTGCTGCACAGATGACTCCAGAAGCCAAAAACTACGCTATCTTTCTGACACCAGATTATGCCCAGTTTGCTTCAACTCCTGCATTTCCATTTCGCCTAATTACACAGATTCCTCCTGATGATATGGCAATAGTGAAGGAATTTGTTAATAAATAAGAGACTTCCAATTAAAAAAATATCCAATCTTATAAGGGAGTCAGTTCGTTACGTTGATTGCAACCCAACTCACTGGCTCACCTCCTGACTTATCCCAATAACAAATTTTTACGCCAACTTACTTAAGTAATATACAGCTAGGACTATAGGACTCATATTTGATTTTTGAACAAAACTCAGTACACCTTTATTCCTTCTTTTCAGTCCCAAGTCCCCAGTCCCCAGTCCCTTACCTCTACGAGTGATTCAGAAATCAAATCGGATTGCTATAGCCCTTTTAAGGTGTTCAACGAAAATACCTTGTTTCAGTGCTATTATCCTAAGTTCTCCGCTCAGATTTTAGGCTTTTTGAAGGTTGAAATCATTAATCTTCGTTCCAAATTTTACCACCTTGAAAGGGCTACAGCTAGGATTTATATCTTGACAAATAAGACCAGACATGTATGACTTGAAAAAACCCATTTGTCGTAGAGATAATTCATTTAAACTGAATTCTCGATCTTTTACTTAAGTACAATTATACTAACTTGATATTAAACCTATAGTTGCTGTTGAATCAATACTAAATTTTTACAGTATAAATAACTATTGAGACAGAAACTTTATAATATATTTGTTAAAAATAATAGAAGCTTAAGGGTGTAAAAAAGTAGGACTATCTGCTGGATAATACATATGTATTCTAGCTAAAATGCCAGAAATAAATGAACACAGGTTGCTTGTTGCAAAAATATGTTTGTGTATTGATTGGCTTAAGATTCTTTAGACTCACAAAAAGGCTTGAGCCTTTTTATCTGCTAAGTAGGTCGGCGCAATTAAAGCTAACTGGCATTCGCGTAGCGGCAACCACAGGAAAAAGCTGTCATTTGTCCTTTGTCATTGGCATTAGCAAGGGCTTTAAGTCTGTTTATGTTTTGTAACATACTTGGGGTTTTTCACGCCAACTTACTTATAAACGACAACTAAAGCAGAAATTAAAAAATCCAGGCGTATTTGTTTACTTAACTAATAATTAGTTTTAAACAGATAAAATTGGCTAACTATTTTTGACTTTTCAATCAACAACTTCTTCAATTTTACACAAGCTCATGCAACTCTATACAATTCTTGAAATCGAACACCTTAAGCAACACGAAGACTTTCCTTACTTCCTTGAAATTAGGGAGTGGGTAAAAAATTTTTTAGGAAGACCTCATCCTAACTTAGGAAGATCCGGCGCAGTTTGTCCTTTTGTACCTTACTCTCTAAAGTCAAACAGTATTCGTCTAGCAGTTATTCACACAAAAAATTTGTATCCAGAACAATTAGAAGAGGTTGTTGGACGCTACCGAAGTATCTTTCTTGGGATGGAAGTTAAAGAGCAAGAATTAGCAATTAATAAAGCTTTTTTAATTATCTTTCCTGATATTGATGAAAGAGCCTATCAAGTAATAGATAATGTCCAGCAAAAACTTAAACCTTTGTTTGTTGAATCAGGACTAATGATCGGAGAGTTTCATAAACGCAATGAAAGTCCTGGTCTGCATAACCCAAACTTTCGTCCACTTCGTAGCCCGATCCCCTTATTGGCTATCCGGTTTATGGTTGAGGCTGACCTCCCCTTTCTTCTGAGTCCGACCGATCCGCACTTACGTATTAAGTATCTGGAAGCTTATTTAAAGCATTTTGGTCATAAATTTACAGATGAAACAAAGTTTAAAAATGCTTATCAAGCGTTAGCTTTAGCAAGAGAAGAACTTACAGCTATTGTCAGGTAACACAGTTCTACCTGGGGAGTTACCTTTTTAGTTTTTAAAATTCCAGGCTCTATTGTGCTTCACAATTATCACAGGAGGTCATGAATATCAGACAAGTTAGCCCGGTTCCAGCCCAGTAATTTGGCCTTTAATCCCAGAAAGGTAGTCATACCCGCTCCTGTAAATTTTGGACTGCAACTAATACCGTTTCTTTGTGAAGCTACGCCAAATTCCCTTTACTTCTTATTTCTTTCTGTCTTTCTTTCTTTGTGCCCTTTGCATCCTTTGCGGTTCGTTCCTCATATAGTTCGGCGCACCTTCATACAGAACTGGTATAAGATTTTAAGTGGGATTAAAAATGCGATCGTCATTTCTCACGGGCCGAGTGGCTGTGCTTATGGTTTCAAGCGGGCATAAGCCAAAAATGTTAAGCCAGAAGCCGTTACAGATTGCACGAAATACAGAAACGTCAAAGCGGAAGTCGCTACAGGCTGCGCGAAACACGGAAACGTCAAGGCAGAAGTCGCTACAGGGAAGACAGAAGTCGCTACAGGCTGCGCGAAACACGGAAACGTCAAGACAGAAGTCGCTACAGGGAAAACAGAAGTCGCTACAGGCTGCGCGAAACACGGAAACGTCAAGACAGAAGTCGCTACAGGGAAAACAGAAGCCCTTACAGGCTGCACAAAACACGGGACTTCCAAATAAAAAAATACTCAACTACTTTTTGTGGGCTGGGCAGAAGAGCAGAGGGGAAAGAACTTGGTATTTGAACTCTCCTTTGCTCCTCTGCTCAAGCGTAGGCTTAGGGACTTCCAACAAATAAATTACCCAATCTTGTGGGGTATTTTTTTATTTGGAAGTCCCTTAATCGAGATGTGGTGATAAATCCGGGACTTTGACGAAGGAGTAACTATACAAGCTCTTGTTGCTCTTACCGCTCCTGCTATCAACGGTTAATTTTCAAGCATTAACTAAATAAAAAAGCGCTCTCCCAAATTGGGAAGGCGCTTTTTTGTTATTTGAGTGTGCGGTAGTGTAAAAACAATTCACTTCCAACCTGACGACTTTCGACAAGTTGCAAATGAGGAGCAGCCTTAGGAATAAAACCCTCCCCCTCTACTGGACTAGGGGCATTCTTTCCTCCAAAAACGATCGGCCAAATTGTCAACCACCAGTCGTCAATTTTTCCAGCCTTTAGTAGAGCAGCTGTTAAAGAGCCGCCTCCCAAAACTACAACCTTATGAATACCTCGCTCTGCAATCAAGCTGTAGGCCCGATCCCAGTCCAGGTCTGTATCTCCCAAATCAATTAATTCAGCCAGTTTTTGCAAGGTTGTTGCATCAGAATTGCGCTCTAAACCAGTTCGTGTTGTAAATATCCATCGCTTAATATCTTGACTCCAAAAAGGCAAGTCCAGCGAGAGATCGAGGGAACCTGAGACAACGCAGGTAATGGGCTGGGGAGACTGATTCCGAACTTCACGTGCTGCCAAAAGTTCGGGATTGCTAATTTTAAAGCTTACCCCTTCAGCCCGAATTGTCCCTGCTCCTACCAAGATTAGATCGGCAAGTGAGACTTGAAACTCCAAATGTGCTAGATCAACTGCATCGAAATCACGGGGTGCTTGAGGATCTACGGCGCTGATCTTTCCATCTGCCGTCATTCCAAGAACTACAGTTGTTTGGATAGCTGACATGATTACGTTCTGATGGTTCTTTATGATTTTACTCTTTTGAATCCTTGGCATGAATAGTTGTTGCATTGTGCTTTAAATCACTTTTCAAGCTATGGCTCAAGGTGCTAAAAGGATTGTTATTGGATTATTGCCTCTACGTAATAATCTAGCAAAAGTCAATTTTTTACACTTAAGAGATTGTCATGCCTAAACACATATCTGCAATTGTAGTTGTCTTAATTTTAATTTTGGGGTTGGCATTTCCAGTTCAAGCTGCAACTCCCCGTTCAAGTTGGGTGGAAAATGAAATTTACCAATACAACCATCCCTTTGCTTCTCAATTGCCTCAAGAATTGGCAACGAAGATGCAAAAAATGACAGCTAGCCCCTTTGCTTTTTATCGGGGAACAGATCGTATTTTTTATCGTGATATGCAGACTTTGCCAAGCTCAGGTTTTGTAAATTCTTCAACCTCAGCCATTTGGTTACAAGGAGATATGCATCTGCAAAATCTTGGGGGAATGAGAGATGGCAATGATAACAACGTTTTTGACACCACTGATTTTGATGAAGGCTATCTTGGCCCCTACGTTTGGGACTTGCGACGCATGGCAGTTTCCATTCTATTGGCAGCTAAAGAGAATGGTCTTAGCTCAAGTGATGCTCAAGATATTGTGCGGAATTTCTTAGATGCTTATCTGAATAAGATGAGCGACTTTAAGGGAACCAATGATGAACTGTCATACCGTTTAGAATCCAGCAATACGAATGGTGTAGTCAAAGATTTGATTCAAAATACATCAGGTAAGAGCCGTTCTAGCTTGTTAACGAAGTACACGCAATTAAACAACAGTAACAATCGAGTTTTCCAGACAACCTCGGAACTCCAGCCTGTATCTAGCAGCACCTATTCAGATATTGCTGGAGCGATGAGCAGTTACATTGCTTCAATTTCTAGTAGTAAGCGCTACAACAATAGTTACTACACCCTCAAGGATATTCGACTCAAATTAGGTTCCGGCACTGGTAGTCTTGGTAAGTACCGATATTACTTGCTAATTGAAGGCCCAAGTTCAGCAACCGACGACGATCGCATTTTGGAGATGAAGCAGGAAGGTAGTAGTGCAGTTGCGATCGCCGTTCCAGGTCTGCTACCAACTTCAGTTTACGGAAACCAAGAAGGGGCGCGGGTAGCAATCGCCATAAAAGCGATGCTCTCCAATACCGATCCCTTAGTTGGCTATACTACGGTCAGTAGCATCCCTTTTATGCTACATGAAAAATCACCCTACCAAGTGGACTTTGACTATACGTTACTAACCACTAAGTCAAAGTTCATGGATGCGATGGGATATGCAGGGAAGGTCGTTGCCAAGAACCATGCCATCTCTGATAAAGACTATGATGCTGCGATCGTTTCTGTAAGTGTTGACAAAGAAGTTACTGATGTTGTGGGCGCTAACAAGTCTGTATTCAAAGATGAAATTGTTAACTTTGCAGTGGACTATGCAACTCAAGTCGAGTATGACTACACGAGTTTTGTTAATGCTTATAACCAGGGGGTGACATTGTACTAAGAGGATGTCTGAAAAGTTTTTTTGTATACACCTAACACTTGGAGATCCCCCTAAATCCCCCGATAAATTGGGGGACTTTAAGACTCTTATTCTCCCCTTTTTAAGGGGGGTTGGGGGGGATCAACAAATATTTGATACTTCTCAGACATCCTCTAAGGAATGTGGATTAAATAAAGTGCAAAAGTAGAGTGCGTTACGCTCCGCTAACACACCCTACCAAGTTAAATCAAAAATATGTATTTATCGGCTTTTCAGCGATTTTATCTCTCACAAATTGCTGTAAGATTGCTATATACATCAGGAATCCTCGATAATTTGAGTGGCGACTTAGTAGCCCCCCTTGTTTCACGGTTACACAGCCGTCTGCTAATATTCTCTGGCTATGGCTAGAAGATATTCAGAGCAGTCCTAGCACGACTTGGCACTTGGAACGCTTCGGTGTGGCGGCTCGTCACCTTGGCTATTTACAAAGAAGGAATGCGTATATGGGCAAAGGAAGATTAGAAGCATTCAGTGATGGGGTGATTGCCATCATCATTACTATTATGGTGCTAGAAATCAAAGTGCCGCATGGGTTTGATTTAGCTGCGCTGCGTCCGCTAATCCCGGTATTTCTGAGTTATGTGCTGAGTTTTATTTATATCGGTATCTACTGGAATAATCACCATCACTTACTACAAGCAGTCAGACAGGTTAATGGGCGTATCCTTTGGGCGAATCTGCATTTGCTGTTTTGGTTGTCGTTAATTCCCTTCGTTACTGGTTGGATGGGCGAGAATCACTTTGCTGCTATGCCAGTTGCCCTTTATGGTACGGTGTTGATGTTGGCTGCGATCGCATACTACATTCTTACCCGCGCCCTGATTTCTTACCACGGTAAGGATTCGACCTTAGCGATCGCAGTCGGTGAAGACTTCAAAGGAAAAGTATCGGTGGTGTTTTATGCTGTAGCTATTCCACTTGCCTTTGTGAACTCATGGTTTGCCTGTGCATTGTACGTTTTAGTTGCGATTATCTGGCTTATCCCCGATCGTCGCATAGAGAAGACTCTCAGCGAATTTTAGATTTCTTAAGCTGCAACTTTTTCCTCAAAGGGTTTAAAAGTTTTCTTGCTAGCACTACAAATCGGACATTCCTAGTCTTCAGGAATTTCTTCAAAAGGTGTACCAGGTGCAATTCCTGAATCAAAATCGCCAGCAACGGGATGTAAATCATGCTGCATTGTTTACAAATCCATTTACGAGTTTTAGGATCTTCACCTGCAACTCTAATTGCTGTTTGTCCCCCATTAGGAACTTATTTAGTAAAACTTGTTTATAAATTTACGAAGAGCGAACATTATTAGAAGCAAGCCTGATTAATTCTTCAACATTGTTTGAGATTGTATTGCAAATTGCATTTAAAGGTAAGTCATTGGGATCAAACCCGAAAGGTTCTTCAATTTCTGAGCCAATTTGCTCAATACTTAATAAGGTAAAACTTACAAAAGCCATTATTAAACCAGTCCACCAATTCAAAAAGCTAACAATTTCCAAAGGTAATATCAAGCAAAAAATTAATAACAGTTGTCTAAGTTTGATAGTATATATCAAAGGCAGTGGCGTTTTTAAAATGCGTTCGCAACCACCTAAAATATCTACTAAATCATCTACGCAATTATGCAGAGTCGTTAGTTGATAGACATTTAGATATTTACGATCGTGCCGATCCTGCAAGTAATCTCCTATCCAGTAAGCAATTTGTAGTGGCGGATGATTAGTATCTTTGAGTTGTAAATATTGTTTTTCGGACATTAAAGATGCTAACTGAGTGTCTAAAGGTGCCGATCTTAAATGTAACTTCATTGCAACAGCAAAAGCAGTTACTAACCGAAGTATTGCCTCTTTTTCGACTCTATCTTGCGGTGTCTGCTCTTTAACTATTATCCAAATTCCCCGAGTTAAGTTACGAGATGTATTAACTAAAGCTCCCCATAGTTGCCTACCTTCCCAAAATCTATCATGGGCTGTATTTGTCCGAAAAACTAACAGTAATGTAAAACCAATATTAAAACTTAAAACAGCATTAGTAATAATACTGCTTGAATTTGTAAAAGCTATTGGCAATCCTAAATAATATAAAAGTGATATTAAAAGACCATAGGCAGTACAAAAAAATACCCAAATAATAATGTTAGAAATAATTGACCTTTCAAGCCGCATAGTTACTTGAAGCCAGTTCAACTTTTCGCCCTTGTAAAGGTGATACTTTTCTATCAAAGAGTTTTTGGAATTATTTTGAAAATAGCGAGGTCTTTTCATATTGGTAAGGTTTGACGATTACATCAATTAGCAAACTAACTTTTTTCGCTGAAGTTATCTTGCTTAAGCAAGATAGATGCAAGATGTAGGTTTGCAGATAGCGACTGTCGTGCAACTCTAATCAACACAAGTTTTAGTTCTAACATTGAAATTTATTTCTGTTAACCCTCTTTAGATAGGAAAATTCAGTAAATTTGGCCAATTCTTCACCATAAGCTGGGTTTTTTAGCTATTTTGGTCAAAATTGCTGGCATTTCACTTTTTTATCTGAAAATTGGGTAATTTTCACCTTTATTTCGAGTAAATACGTAAATACTCACTTTTTCTCACTGACAAAGCATAAAACAAGGAAATATTCTAAAACTTGTGATGTCTAAAGTTTTCTAAAAATAGAGTGCTGTGAATTTATGCTTTATTTGTCTGAAGCTTGAGACTGCACAAATTCAATCAATAATTAACTTTGCTCATGCTAGAAATACCGCCAGAAATTGAGAACCAAATTAAAAGATGGCATCGAGATGCAGTGATATTGCACTCGATTTTTATAACCTTGGGAGTAACTTCTATACTCTCATCTTTGATTGTTGCAACCTTTGTTGAAGAACTTGGAAACTTTCGGACAAAAGTTTTTGCTGCAATTAGCGCTGGTTCTGTAGGAATTATTAATACGACAGGTGTTGGACGAAAGGGTAACGGATTTCGTCAAGCCCAAAGACATTTAAAAGCTGAAACAATAAGATTCAGTGCTGGAAAAAGTTCTATTGAGGATTTAGCAAAAGCTTTTGCAGAAGCAGAATCGATGATAGGAGATGTAGAAATTAAGATCCGAGATTCATCAAATTCATGATAACGATATCGAATTACCAGATAAAGTAGGTATGGTGGCGATCTCTGGCGTTTCTGAGAATATTAGTCTGAAACGCCCAACTGCCAACGCTTTTTAATTATTATCACTTTGAGACTGCTGGTAGCGACGCAAAACAGATTGGATATTTTTTTTACAAACCTCTTCACCAATTACCTGAGAAAGCGATCGCCACAACTGGGAACCCACTTGTTTGATATAGTCGTGTTCATAACTTATCTGCACCGCAATTTCCGCATAGGTGCGTCCCAACCAACTTTCCAGCAAAACTACAGATTGAACGTCATTAAGTCTTTGCCCAAAGGTAGAGCCTAAAAGAGTATCGACTAGATTCAGCGCCTCTTGTGCTGTCATGGGTTAGCCTGCTTTATTTATAGGTTGAACTTATGATATTTCTGTTTTTAATGATATTTTTATGTTGCCTGTTACATTTTTTTACAGGAACAACTCACTTTTTCTCACCGACAGAGCGATCGCATTTGGATTAATAATTAATACAGTGTAATTAAATTATGCTTATCTCTCAAATTATAAAAAGGAGATCAACTCTATGAAATTTGGTATTGATATGGGACACAATTGCCCTCCAGATACAGGGGCAACAGGCATCAAACAAGAAGATGTTTTAACTAAAGCAGTTGGTACACAATTGATACAAAAACTCAGAGCAGCAAATCATACCGCTATCGATTGCACTCCCACAAGCGCTAGTAGTGTAACTGATTCTCTGAGACAACGAACTAATAAGGCCAATGCCAATAACGTTAATGTCTATGTTGCGATTCACTTTAATAAATTTAACGCTAAAGCTCATGGCACAGAAGTTTACGCCATTAGTAATGCATCACAAGGTATTGCTGAATCAGTTCTCAAAGAGATTGTTCAACTTGGTTTTTCTAATAGAGGAGTCAAAGATACAGGTTTCTTTGTTTTAAAGAATACACAAATGCCAGCTATTTTGATTGAGTGCTGCTTTTGTGATGCCAAGGTAGATATGGATCTATTTGATGTTGAAAAAATGGCGGAAGCAATCAAATATGGATTAATAGGTAAACCCAATAAAATTGAACCTAAATCTGATAAAAAATACGTTTTGGAAATTACAACTAAAACCTTTTTGAAGCCTTCTACAGAACAGGCATCAGACTTAGCAAAAGATTCTATCTTTGATATTGAACCAGGAGATTACCCAATTTTAGATGTCCGTTTTGAAGAAAATCATTATTGGGTTAAGTGGCCTGATAAAAGTCAAGGAAACAGAAACGAGCATTTTGTTTTTGCTGGACATGCCAAAGTTATAGAAAAAGATTAACTAATTCTATTTCAATCATTCATTAACATCTATAACCCCGGTTTCAGTAGGAAGCCGGGGTTATGTAAATAGTTTTTAATAGTAGAAAGACATCATTACTAAATGATTTAGTAAACAATTATTTTCATAAAGATTTAGCAACAATATTTCTACAAGCTGGTATTGAAAGTGCAAAAATTATTGGTGAGTTCGATCTATTGGATTTCACAATTTCTGCCCTGCGTAAATCGATCGCACTTCACCGTTACGGCGGATGACTGCTTCGCCATTACTAACCTCTACAAGTGTCCAACCGCTTGAGCCAATGCTTTCACCCATATTGATGCGGCGAGTCACGCCGTCAATTTTAAACAAAGCGGCAGATTTGTTACCTAACTCTAACAATCCTTCTAAAGTATTACTCGGAGCAACTGCGATCGCAGTTGCCGGATATACTTGTTCCTGGGTAATAGTTGGTTCTGACTCTGGCGCGAGTGCTGCACGTAATGGAACCACTGGTAATGCAGGCAGAGGTTTGGGTGTTTGCCGCACGGTAATAGGTGCAGTTCGTCCAGCGACAGGTTTAAGTTCTGCTTGCACAGCCGCAGCCAACATACTTACAGTTACAGGCTTGGCAGCTTGCCGCACTGTATTCAGGGCACTTTTCACAACATTAGGTTGAGATCCCTGAAATGCGCTGGCAACTTTTGGTATGAGTGTAGGAGTTCCAGGAATCGCCGGTAGGGCGTAGCGCATTGGCGATGGCGCTTGATAAACGGGAACGTAGATCCGCTCAACAACGCTGCCAGAACGGTTAGGGGCTGGTGGTGTATTGTTAGCTAGAAGTGGAAGTGGTGGTAAATTACCAGTTGTTTGCCCGTTACCAAAGGCTATTTGATTAGTATTTCTCTGACTGGTGAATCCCGCGCGAGATTTTTGATTGCTTTTTACTTCTTGCTTGTCTATAACTGCCAGCGCTCCCAGCATATAGTCAACCAAATCTGCCTCAATTTCTACTTTTGTTGGCAACTGTGACTGCGATTGCGGCGCTAGAAGAGCTTGCTGAGTTAAGTTGGTATTTAAAAGATATACAACTCCAGACTGCACCAAATAGATAATACTAGCGATCGCCACTCCTAAAGTTGTTCCTATAATCAGCAGTTTGCCCAAAGTCCGACTACTTTTCTGACGCTTTCTACTAACTGCTTTAATGGTGCCGTTATCAAAGACAACGGTACTCAAGTGCTTGTGGTTATCTTGAACAACTGACTGTCCGTTTGGTAAGATAATCTGCGGGATCGTAACTGTTTGCAGAGGTACATATTCTGAAGGTGACTGGCGTTGAGCTTGGGAGGAAACCCCAGCAAAAGACTGACTCGATTTGTTCTGTCTCGCGTGCCTAACGGTTTGCGAAGGCAGATTATCACTAACATCCAGAATGTAGTCGATATCGGCAAACAGTTCATCCATTAGGCCATCAGCATAGTTTTCTATCGACCAAGGCTCGTTGGCGATTAAGTCTTCTGATGGTTCGGGTACTATGAGACGGGTGCTGGCTTCTTGTAACATAGACTTTCTGGGTTATTGCTAGGACGAGGAAACGCCGCGCCTACTGCCTGGGAATTAGGATTACAGATGAAATATCCAATCCGCCGTCTTATTGAGACGAGTTGGTTGAGCGCTGGTATTAAAATGAACTTGAATCTGGGGATTGTTGATGATAACAGTACTAATATTTATGTCATCTATCATACCAATCTCCCTCCCTACTACTATACTCAGTCTTTGTGAACTTTGTGTTAAGCTAACGCTGGAAACTCATGCTGGCTCTTGGTTTTACGCAATTCTAAATATAATAATAAGGCGTTAACATCGGCTGGGTTTACACCACCGATACGTGCAGCTTGACCAAGAGTGAGTGGTTTTACGTGACTCAGCTTTTCCCGCGCCTCTTTGGAAAGGGTATCAATTGTTGTATAATCCAAATCCGCAGGTAACTGGCGGTGGGCTTGACGGGCAATTTGGTCAATCTGATTTTGTTGCCTAGCGAGATAGCCAGAATACTTAATGTCAATTTCTGCACCTTCTTTCTCGGCGCGGTTGAGGTTGGGGTTTCCCAGTCCAAACCTGTCGAGGTCAACGTAATGGAATCCCGGACGGCGCAGTAAGTCATTGAGGGTAATTGAACCTTTGATTGCTTGTTGGGTATTAGATGCGATCGCTATTCCTATTTCATCATGTTCTTTAACTCGTATAGCTTGCAATCTTTGCTTTTCTGTGGTAATGTTTGCTTGTTTTTGGGTAAATAGATTCCATCTGCGATCGTCAATTAAACCAATTTCTCGTCCCAAGGGTGTCAAACGTTGGTCGGCATTGTCAGAACGCAGTAATAAGCGGTACTCTGACCGACTTGTGAGCATTCGGTAAGGTTCCCTTAAATCCTTTGTACACAGGTCATCAACTAGCGTTCCGATGTAACTTTGCTCGCGGGTAAACACAATCATTTCTTGAGAACTAGCAAATCGAGCCGCGTTAATTCCTGCTACTAGCCCTTGGGCTGCCGCTTCCTCATAACCTGTAGTACCGTTAATTTGCCCAGCACAAAACAGTCCGGCAACCTTCTTGGTCATCAGTGTGGGGTAACATTGAGTAGCAGGTAAATAGTCATATTCCACGGCATAGGCCGGACGCAGCATCACACATTTCTCCAAACCGGGGAGAGTTCGCAACATAAGTAACTGCAAATTTTCTGGCAACCCTGTGGAAAAACCTTGGATATAAAGTTCGGGTATATCCCGTCCTTCTGGCTCAATAAAAATTTGATGGCTTTCCTTATCGGCAAAGCGCACAATCTTATCTTCAATACTGGGACAATAACGCGGCCCTTTGGCTTCCACCCAACCGCCATAAACTGGCGAAAGGTGTAAATTATCTTGAATTAGGCGATGGGTTTCGGCTGTGGTGCGGGTGATATAACAAGGCATCTGTTCCCGTTCTACCCACGCATCTGGATCAAAACTAAACCAGCGAACATCTTCATCCCCTGGCTGGATTAGCATTTTACTATAATCTGCCGATCGCTTGTCTACCCGGGCTGGGGTTCCAGTTTTGAGTCTTCCGGTTTCAAATCCCAGGCGATTTAGGGTTTGTGTCAATCCCTCAGCCGCAAATTCTCCAGCGCGTCCGGCTGGCATTGATTTGTTACCAACCCAAATTTTGCCCCCTAAGAAAGTGCCAGTTGTCAAGATGACAGCTTTACATTGAAAACCTACACCAAAATAAGTTTCAACGCCGATAACTTCATCATTAGCACCCAGCACCAAATCTGTCACCATACTTTCGCGAATTGTCAAGTTTTCTTGGTTCTCGACAATATTCTTCATCACTGCTGCATATTCGCGCTTGTCTGTCTGGGCGCGTAATGCCCAAACAGCAGGCCCTCGTGAAGAGTTGAGGATACGTTTTTGCAGGTAGGTACGGTCTGCTACTTTACCAATTTCCCCGCCGAGTGCATCTACCTCATGAGTCAACTGAGATTTGGCCGGGCCACCCACTGCTGGATTACAGGGTTGCCAAGCGATTCTATCCAAGTTGAGCGTCAATAGCAGGGTACGACAACCGAGGCGTGCAGAGGCCAGAGCCGCTTCGCAACCGGAGTGACCTGCACCGACGACTATGACATCAAAAGCGTCTTGGAATTCAACGGAATTGTGCATGGTCATACTTACAGGATCGGCAAGCTTAGAGTTCTTTTCAATTTTAACTGTTCCAGTGGTTTCATGGATGTAACTTTCTAATAAAAAAGTTATCAAATTTACTAGTACTCAATTAGAGACAATTTTTTATTTTTAAACTTGAGTATTAAACAAAAAATATAATATTTCTTAAAATTTGTGACAACGTTCCGGGTTCTTTATCACAGCTATTGTTCACATAGTTAGTTATTAATCCAATCTAATCCCTGATTGGGATGTATTCGATGATTTGTATAATTAGGATAAAATTCAAGTTCAGTAACAATAAATTATTGATGATTTGAAATCATCAATAACAGAAATTTCAAGAAGATAATTACCTTGTGTCTTTGAATCAATTAAACAATTATTTAAAAATGAAGCTCACCATCAGAAAACAAAAAAATATTACTAGATTTTTTAGAAAGGCAAGTTTTATCGGTATAGTTATCGGGATGATTTTTGTCTTAGTAGCTAGTAATGAGATTACCCACCACCAATTTGCTAGAACTGCTCAACCATTAAATGTATGCTCGACAACTGGTTCATCACCTTGCATAGATACCTCTAAAGAGATAACATCAAAACCATTTATTCCCAACCCGGAATTAAATGAAAAACAGCGTTTTTTATCTGCGGTTAGCCAGAAATTAGCCACAATTCCCCAGGCTGGTACTTATGAATATACTTTGCTGCGAACTTATGGGGCAGTCTTTGTAAACCAAGATGTTGGAATTAAACTACCGCCCAAAAATATCCTTGCTAATGAACAGGAGACTCAAGAGTTTCAATCTACTTTAATAATGGGTCATGTTGATGACACTAACGATTGTTATTTACAAAAATCTGCGGCTGACGCTCTAAATAAAGCGCGAGTTCAACAACATATCCCCCTAAAATCTGGTTATGGTTCTGGTGATTGTACTCGCACTTTCAACACAAATTTAAGATTTTGGCAAAAATATGCTAACAATCAAACTTTGGCAAAAGTCCAACAGGGCAAAGAAACAAAAATTCTCGGTTTAGTTGCACCTCCCGGAACTTCACAACACCTCTGGGGATTAGCAATTGATTTACGTGTAGGCAGTAAAGAACAAAGAAAAGCTCTGAATCAAAATGGTTGGTTTCAAACTGTGGAAAATGATGTTCCCCATTGGACTTATGTAGGTTTAACTGAAGATAATTTACCTCTATTTGGTTTTAACAAACAAGTTGTTCAGGGAATTACTTATTGGATTACACCACTTTAATTGTTGGATATCATAGCGGTTTTCGAGTGAGATACAGTTTTGATGACAATGAATCTTATAATCGCGTTTTATATAAATTCCAAGTATTTTGGATTTCTAAAGCCATTTCTTCTCTTAATACCCAAGGTAATAAAACTTCTACTTTTGACCCTAACGCCCGTAACCATCTGACAACATAGTAGTCTGTTACTCGGTAATCCACTTTGTAGTAAGCATCAGTGCTAGGACGAGATTGGAGAATATCTACAATAGCCTTTCTACGTTCAAGGTTAAGTGTATATTGTTGAGTTAATTTGACTGTTTGATCGTAGCTAATTTGAGTAAAAGTATCATGAATGCTAATTCCCTCAATATAGGCTTGATGAAAATCTTGCTCAAATCGTAATACCATTAATGCTTTTTCTTTATAAAAGTCGCATCCCCACGCTTCTTTTAATTGAGCATTGACAGTTTTAGGAGTTGGTAGCTTATTATCTTGATGTTTCTCTCTCAATAACTGAGAAACACGAGGATCTTGCCATTCTAAAATTTCTAAATGTTTAGAAATAATCCTGTCTAAACGATATTTATACCAGTTAATATCACCTTTTGGAGTAGTGCCATACGTACACAGATATTTAGCACGTTCCATGAAATAAATACAAACTGGATAAATAACACACTCTTTAATTTGATTTTGATGAGCGCTGTGATATGTCAGTAGTAGAGGTTGAACGTGTCCAGTATTCCAGATTTCTTGTAATTCACTTTGAATTTCATCAACTCTATCTTGAATATCACTTGATTCTGGTACGACATAATCAACATATAAAAAAATGCGATGATTATCTTCATCTACTTCTTCTGAAAATTCTTCAGCTAATAAGGGATATGTGGGGTCGAGAAAACTAAATATCCCCAATGCTCCAGCTAAATATGCTTGTTTTTTAAGTGTTAATTTACTAAAAGTATCTTCTGATTTACTGAAGTTGGGTAGTTTGTCTACTCGACAATAATATTTACTTCTTCCACTGAAGTTATTTACTCGTTGCAAGCAGTTTCGACTGACTAATAAATCTAAGTCACTTTGAAGGGATTTGCGAACTTGAGCAAATAACGGTTCTTCCAAAAGCTTATCTAGTTCAGAATTTGATATGGGTATTTGCTTTTGTAGTGAATTCTGCCATTCGTCTATGGGTACTTCCCATCTTAATAACCATTGTTTCGTTGTTTTGATACAAGCGCAGTTGGGATCTTGATGGTTAAGGATATCTACTTGCTTTTCATCCTTGTGAGTCTTAGTAAAAAAAGCTTCTCGCCAATCATTATAAGTAAAACTGTTTTCTACAGTGGTGTATGCTTCGTCACTATAGAGCCAACGTAACAATGCCCATAGCCGTATAGCGCGAGTCAGATTATGACTTTGGTCGAGAGAGCCATTGGCTAGCTTTTGTAAAAGTTTAGGGTGTGGGTAGTTAGTGGCGACTGCATTCACGATCGGTTAAAGTGTCTCAAGTGTTCTTACTAAGTTAGCAGGTATTGGAAAGGGGTACTTCCGATGCTGTGTAATACTGGGTATGCCGATATAGAAAGTTATATACATCTACCACATGAGTACATCCGAGTTCGACAAATACAAAGTAGACCACCTGTTTTTGCTGATTGGTGAGAATCCTCTGCCCAACTACATTGCAGCCCAAATACTGCTGAAAGAGGATGGTACTGGTTACTTGGTACACAGCACAGATACAACTAGTAAAGCTGCTTGTTTGGAAAGAATGTTAAAGGCTGTAAATGTCAAACCAATTTCATTGGGAAGACATGAGGCTAACTCCTGTGTTATTAAAGACAAAATCCAAACCGAAGTAAAAAATATTTTAAAAAAGCATCCAAACCATATTTTTGGCTTGAATTATACAGGTGGAACAAAGGCGATGTCTGTACATAGCTATCGTGCCTTATTCGAGGCTTCAGGAGTTCAGAATCCTGTATTTAGTTATCTGGATGCTCGAAGTTTACAAATGTTCATCGATAGTGACAATGATTCTCCTAAAGCTGAAGCAGTAGATATAAAACTTTCCTTAAAAGAAATCTTTGATTTGCATGATTTACGCTGGGAAACAGAGCCGATTACTGACCCAGTACTGCCTGAATTAGCAATGGGATTTGCAAAACTACATACTGATAAAAAAGTAGTAATTGCCTGGCACTGGTGGTGTGATAATGTGCTAAAGCCTGGGACAAAGGTATTGAAGAAAAAGTCTAATAAATCACCTGAATGGGAATGGAAGAAGGAAGTGGATTCAGGGCTTCACAAAGTCAACGATAGCTTTATAGTTTCTTTAAGTCCTGATATCGCAATTCAAAAGTTAAATGAAGAACTGAAGAAAATCCTAACTCAAGAAGAAGGAAAGACTCTTTTAGAAAATCTTCAACAAGAAAACTTTAAAAAAATTAAAGGACTATGTGATTATTACAATAACCTTTGGAATTTAGACCATATACAATATATAGAAAAAATTGGTAATTTACTCCAAAAATATTTAGAGGCTTCACCAACTGAGTTAGCACTGAAGAAAGCATCAGAGAAAGCTAGTTTTGAGAAGATAAAACATCTTTGTGAATGGCTCCAAGGAAATTGGTTAGAGCATTATATGTTGCAACAAATTCAAGAGGTTTCTAAAGCAAATCCTGAGTTAATAAATGACACAGGATTATCATTTAAGGTTAGAGATAAGAAAAAACAAGAAGAGAAAAAAGATAAATTTGAATTTGATGTTGCCTTTATGAAGGGCTATCAGTTGTTTGCATTATCTTGTACTACTGATGCTAGTAAATCCTTGTGTAAATCAAAACTTTTTGAAGCTTATATAAGAGCGCAGCAGTTGGGTGGACAACAAGCGCGAGTAGCTTTAGTCTGTTGCTACGAACACCCAAAAGAACTAGAAGATGAACTAAAAGTTGATACTGAAGTAGTCAAAGAAGATCCAAGGATTATTGTTTTTGGATGTGAGCATCTTGATAATATTCAGAAATCTATAAAAGATTGGATTGACGAGAATAATCGTTATTACGCACCATGAGTAAATACATAGCAACTTTAATTGATACAACAGGAATACAACCATATATTTTTGGCAGTAATCGTTTACGAGAAAATATAGGTGCATCGTATTTAGTAGAACAAGCAACAAATGGTTGGGTTAAGTGCGCTTTACGCCAAATATTTGGAGAAAATGTCTATATTCTTGAACCGGAACAAGAAAAAAAATGTATTGAACACGATAATCTTGATGCTGAATTAGTCTATACCGGAGGTGGTAATGCAGTTATTCTTTTCAAAGACATAGAAGATAAAGAAAGTGCTATTAGATTTACTAAAAGATTGAGCAAAAAAGTATTGCAAGAAGCACCAGGGTTAAAAATTGTAGTAGCTCACAGTGAACCCTTTGAGTGGGGGAACAAACTATCAGGAATTGTTGATAGTTTGATGAAAGAACTAGAGAGAAAAAAACGCGAATATAATCCTTCTGTTCCTTTGCTAGGTCTGGGAGTTACAGCTAACTGTCTATCTACTGGATTATCTGCTGTAGATAATAGCGATCGCTACAGTGTACCCACTAGCTATCCGGTCTCTAGAGAAATCGTTGAAAAGCTCCGAGCCGTTGACCCTAAAAATAAAGCTCCAGCCAATCAAGAACTAAAAGATACTATATTTAAAAATTTGCCGCTAGGCAATTATATAGTCCCTTATGATGTTGATGATTTAGGTCGCACTGAGGGTAAAAGTAGTTACATGGCTATAGTTCACGCTGATGGTAACGGGATGGGCGATCGCTTCAAAGAACATGGTAGGAAATGTAAAACAGACCGTGAGTATATTACTGCGATGCGTGAACTATCTAAAACTCTGAATCAGGCAGGTGTTAATGCTTTAAAAAAAGTTGCTGAGAGAGTTATCCAATTAGCAGATGGTAAATTACAGGAGCAGTTTGCAATTACAGAAAGAGATGGGGAAAAGTATCTACCTTTTCGTCCAATAGTTTACGGGGGTGATGACGTTACATTTGTATGTGATGGACGCTTAGGATTATCATTAGCAGCACTTTACCTAAAAGAATTTGAAGCTCAACAAGTAGATGGAAAAAAATTGACAGCCTGTGCAGGAATAGCTATTGTCAAAACACATTATCCATTTGCCAGAGCATATCAATTAAGTGAAGCACTGTGCAGAAATGCTAAAAACTTTGTGCGTTCTGAAAAAGAACGACTGAGAATATCGGATTTTTCTGCACTTGATTGGCACATTGCTCCTAGTGGCTTATTGGGTTCAATCAGCGATATCCGTCAACGAGAATATCAAGTTGCTGAAGGAAATCTCACCATGCGACCTTTGTACTTGCAATCTGATAGTGATTGGCGCAACTGGGATGATTTTTCTGAGGTAGTTAATAAATTTAACACACACCCAGACTGGATAAATCGCCGTAATAAAGTGATAGCTTTGCGAGAACAGTTACGGCAAGGTTCAGAAAAAACCAAACAGTTTTTACAGGTTTACGGTTTGAATGAGAACTATTTACCCCGATTTAGCAAAGCAAAATATGACGATTTGTATCAATCGGGTTGGACTGAGGAACCCAGAACAGATAAGAGAATTTGCGGTTATTTTGATGCCATTGAAATAATGGAATTTTACATCCCTTTAAAGGAGAAAACCGATGGAAATTTATTACCTGAAAATGCTACTTTTGAGTGATACAACGTTTGGGCGTGGTGATGGAGTAGCAGGGTTAATCGACCAAGAAGTAGAGCATGACGCTAACGGATTTCCCTACTTACGTGGACGTACTTTAAAAGGCTTGTTGAGTGAAGAATGCGACAATTTGATTGTTGTGCTTTCTGAACCACCGCCTTACCGTTGGCAAGAAGCCGCCGAACATTTATTTGGCATACCTGGTAGCACCCTGGAAACTATCTCCAAGATGCACGTTGGCGATGCTTGTTTACCCCAAGACTTGCGAAAGGCTATAAAACTTCAACTTGACCAAGAACAGGAAAGAGAACGCACAAAACGCAGAGGTCAGGAAAGAAGACTCACAGAAGTAGACGTTCTTGCTTCTCTTACTACTATTCGCCGTCAAACTGCTATTGACCCTGAAGATGGCGCACCAGTGGAACATAGCTTACGTTCTAGTCGGGTTGTCTTGCGAGATTTATGCTTCACCGCACCATTGTTATTTGAAAAAAAACCAACAGCAGAGATGCTAGCACTATTAGCAGTAAGTACATTAGCACTACAAAGGGTTGGTAGCGGACGCAACCGTGGTCGGGGTCATGTTCGTTGTAGGCTACATGACTCAATTGGAAAAGAAATTACCCAAGAGCATTTTCGTTATTTTGAGCAGGAAACCAGGGGATGAAAGCAATTACTTTTTTACTGCACACTACACAACCATTGTTAGCAACTTCGCTTCAGGGAGACCCGAACAGTGATGTATCTTTTCCTTATATTCCAGGTAGCATGATTCGGGGAGTGTTGATTGGTCGATATCTCCAACGTCACAATTTAAAAAGTACAGATGATATTTTAGATGAATCAAAATATCCAGATATAAAGCGTTTATTCTTTAATGGTAATACCCGATATTTAAATGCTTATTTGTACGATAAACAAAAACAAAAGCGCACTCTACCTGTAGCCCGCTCTTGGTTAAAGAAAAAGGGTGATGACATTTCCAATTTAGACGATATAACTGTTTATGATTTCAGTCACGAAACACCGGAAGAAGATATTTCATACAAATCACTAGATGAGAGTTTTTGCACTGTAGATGATCGAGATATAGTGCTTTACAAAGAAAAGCGACGCATCAATATTCATAATATGCGAAATCGCAAAAAAGGCAGAGGTGATGAAGATAATGGTGCAATATTTCGCTATGAGGCTTTAGATGCTGAACAATATTTCCAGGCTGTAATTCTCTGTGATTATCCTGACGATATAGAAAAAATTAAGCCGTTACTAGAACCACAAGAAATGTGGTTAGGCGGTTCTCAAAGTGCGGGATATGGACATACTCAGATTATTCCAATAGAAGAGAATGAAGAGCATGATTCTTGGGACGAAGTAGGAATTGAGCCTGAAAATCGCAACGACAGAGAACTAATCCGTATTACTCTTCTCAGTGATCTAATTTTACGGGATAAATGGGGTCATTATGTTGCCATACCATCAAACTTAATAGGAGATGAAATTCATCAAAAAGCTGAGTTATTAACTCAAATACTAGAAGAATTCCTAAATATAAAATTAGAACCACAATCTAGTTATACCAGTAGTCTTATTGTTGGGGGATTTAACCGTAAATGGGGATTACCTTTACCGCAAGTACCAGCTTTGGCAGCAGGTAGTGTTTTTGTATTTAAGTATAATAAAGAAAACGGAGAACTAGATTCAGAAAAAATTCGTTTAGTAGAAAATCAAGGTATTGGTGAAAGGCGGGTTGATGGTTTTGGACGAATTGTTATCAATTGGTTGGAAGAAGAAGCTAAATTTTATGCTCATTTCCCAGAGACAAAAAATGATTGGTATCAACCACAGCTAGTCCCAAATTCAGAAGATAGCCAACTAGCTAAAAAGATGGCGAAGAGATTATTGGAACAAAAGCTAGATAGGCGACTTTTAGAGAAGCTTGATAATTCTAATTGTAAACTCAGACCTAACAAACTCAGCAATAGCCAACTTTCGCGGTTAATGATTGTAGGTAGACAATCTTTAAATCAGGGAAGCAAAAATCCAGTTATTCAATTACTGGAAAATTTACCTAAAAATGCCAATAGGCAATTTGAAGATACAAAGATTAATAATAAGTCTTTCAAAACACAGATTTGCGAATGGTTAAATGACCCAAGTATTTGGATAGATTCAAGTTATTTAGAAGTTAAGGTTGCTGGTGAATCAGTTCCATTAGATTTAGTTGAAAAACTGAAGCTAGAATACACACTACGGCTAATTATGGCAGTTGCCAAAAAAGCGACAAAGGATAAACAAAATGAATAGAACACGCGAAGGACGACATATTATTAAGCGCATCATTGTACGCGGTGTTTTGGTTCTGGATACGCCAACTTGTTTGGGAAATGGTGATGCTGAAGGTGCTACAGATATGATGCTGTTACTTGATAGTATTAGTCATAACCCTTTACTAACAGGTTCATCAATTGCTGGTGCTTTACGCAATTATTTACATGAATATCAGTGTGATTACGCGAAAAGCGAAAGTCGTCATAATATAGCTGCAAAATTGTTTGGTGATTTATTTGCTTACAAGAATGAAAGGAATAAAAATGAAGCAGAAAAAATTGTATTAAGAGAAAAAGATACTCAAAGTCCTTTAATTATTCATGATGCAATTGGTAGCACTATTCACAATCTTGAAATAAGAGATGGAGTCAAAATAGATAGTGCAGCTGGTACTGCGTCTGACAAGGCAAAATACGACTTGGAACTCTTGCCCGCAGGGACTAGATTTCCTCTCAGCTTTGAGTTGTTAATTGAAAAAGATAAAGACAAAGATGAGAATGAATTAAAACAAGCACTTGCTTTAGCTTTAGAAGGGTTAAATAATGGTGAAATTGCTATTGGAATGAAAAAGCGACGGGGTTTTGGTCGCTGTCATGTAGATGAGTGGAAAGTCTGGGAGTTTGATTTAACTAAACATAGCGATCGCATTGCTTGGTTAACATTTGAAACAGCTTGGGGTAAACCTTATGCTACGAAATTACCAAGGGACAAGCTATTGAGTAATACACACCTCCAGAAGCTAAAGGTAGATAAGCCAGATAAACGCGATCGCCTCTTCATCACTGCCAAATTTCAACTAGCCAGCCCCTTACTCATTCGCTCTGGTCAAGATTTAATTCAAAACAAATGTTCTCCCGATGTGGTACATTTGCACTCCTATAGAAAAGACAAACCTGAGCCAGTTGTTTCTGGTACAAGTTTAGCAGGAGTGCTGTGGCATAGAGCCGAGAGAATAGTGAATACTTTAGATAAGAATTTACAAATTGTGTATGACCTATTTGGCTTTGTTAAAGAAGAAAGTAAACAAGCAAAGGCTAGTCGTTTAGTTATTCATGAAAGCTTGATAGAAAATACAGTTGACATTGTACAAAGCCGAATTGCTATTGACCGTTTTACAGGCGGAGCATATAACGGAGCATTGTTTCAGGAACAACCTGTTTTTAGTATCTCTAAAAAAGAGGATAGTCAAAAAATTAATAAAGTTAAAGGTAAATTTAAAAAAAGTAGCAATACAAGTAGTAACACAGCGCATATAAAACTAGAACTGGAACTACGTCAACCAAAGGGATATGAAATTGGGTTACTTCTGCTGCTACTTAAAGATTTATGGACGGGTGATTTACCAATAGGTGGTACTAGCAGTATTGGGAGAGGACGTTTGCAGGGAGTTGAAGCAACTATAGTTTGGCAACAACACAAGTGGGTAATCTCTGAGGAGAATCGGAAATTACTAATCAGCAAACAAGATAAAGATGAAATGGAAGAGTTTTTTAAAAAGTTTTTGGAGCAAGCACCATGAATCAAGATTTGTGTCAGGAAGTTTCAACAGAAACAATTGAACTATCACTTGAGGATTGGTTAAAGCAACAAGCAATTACTACAGATTATCAGTTACGGTACGTGTTAGCTCATGCAGAGGATGGAGTTGTCTGGGGACATTTTGAAGTAGAAAGCGGCATCTTAGAAACTTCTAAGCAAGCTTTTCCTGAGTATGATTTTCCTACATTACGTCTGTCAACATTACAACAATGCCGGATATTTGGAGAAGCTGGTGAAGTCTTACTATGGAATATTAATGGAAAATGGCGATCGCGGCTAATTTTACAAAGCCAAGTATCAGAATTACTGAAACAAGAAAAAATAGGTTTAATACCAGAATCACAAATTCTCTGGGGTACTCAAGGAAAAGCAAACGGTAACTTTACCTTACTTTCAGATGGATCTCAGGGTCTTAAATATGCTGCTCCCATCACAGGGATTACTTTTAGCCAAGATAAACAGAAACAGTATCGTCCACTTCGACTAGAAGTACATCACTATTTTTATTATGACCAAGATGGAGTAGCTCGTATTTTTCTCAGTCGTCTTGTATCTCTCACAAAAGAAAAAATTTATGAATCCTAAACATCTAAAAAAAGTGCCTGATGAACGGAAAGCAGTCGCTCCATACAACTTCATAGAACTACCAGAAAAAGTCGTTGAAGCAAAACTTGAACTTAATGGTAAGTTACGCGATAACAACCGCTACTATTCTGACTATCACACTGGCAAAGTTATATGTACCTTAAAAACTGAATCACCTTTATACATTCGTTGTGGTTTAACACCTGCTGATTTTGCAGATTTTGGAGATAAGTCAAACGATAAATTAACACCAGAACAACGCCAGAAAAAGGCTGAATTTTTTCAGCATCCTTCAAAACAGTATCCCATTTTGCCTGGTAGTAGTTTGCGTGGAATGATGAGAAATCTGGTTGAAATTGTTAGCTTTGGTAAGATTGAAAGAGTATCAGAAGCTTCAAAATTTTTCTTCCGTGCAGTTGCTGCTGATAGTGACGATCCCCTAGCAGAAAGATATATAAATGCTGTTGGTAAGTTAGCTGGAAATATCAGCGCGGGGTATCTAGAAAAAAGAGATGGTAAATGGTTCATCCGTCCAGCTATTATAAACGACTTAGGTAAATCATTTATTCAAGTGAAAGAAGAAAACATTAAAGCGTATCTTCCTTCTCTAATCACTATGGAAAAAGCTAATTACCTACCTCAGTATCTCAAAATTAGCTATGAGGGAGTAGGAGAATCTCTAAAGATTAGTGAAAATTGTGATATTTATGAACACAAAGGCTGGCTTGTTACTAGCGGTAATATGCTAGATAATAGCAAAACTACGGAAGCGGAATGCAAACGCCTACTTCGCCGTAAGGAAGGACGTAAGTTCCACTATATAGTTTTGCAATCTGATAATTCAGCTGTTTCAATTCCAATTAGTGAAGATGCAATAAGAGATTACCGTAAAGCGTTGACAGACTTTCAAAAAGGAAAGCCCTTTAAGCAGAATTATAAAAATACTTTCGATGAAAGTATGGGTTTTTTTAAGTATTTAGACAATGAAGAACCTAGACCTGTTTTTTATTGTGAACCACGGAATCAACAGTCAACAGTAACTTTATTTGGTCAAAGTCCTAACTTTCGCATTCCCTACTCTCCCAAAAATGATGGTAAAGCCGCATCAGCAGTTGATTTTATTCCTGAAGAAGTAGGTGAATCTGAAAAAATTGATCTGGCTGATGCTATTTTTGGCTTTGTTAGGCGTAAAAACGAGAACAAAGAACAAGCTTCTGATAAGAATAAAAAAGAAAAACAGGAAAAATCTCGTGCTGGACGTATATTTTTCAGTGATGCTCAATATAAAAGTGAAGAAAATGGTATCTGGCTGACTGATGACACCATTACACCACAAATTCTGGCTACTCCTAAACCAACAACATTTCAGCACTACTTAGTCCAAAAGAGCCACGAAAAGAAAAGCCTAAAGCACTATGCTAGTCAACCCAATCAAGACACAGTAATTCGGGGATATAAACTATATTGGCATAATGGAAATGTAGGCATAGACAGAATTAAAACCAAAGCAACTGAAGCTGAAATTAAAGATAAACAATCCCAGTACACGGAAATTAAGCCAATTCAATCAGGAGTTTCTTTTGAGTTCACCATTTATTTTGAGAATCTCAGTGATGTAGAACTGGGTACGCTTTTATGGGTGTTAACCCTTTCAGTCGAAGATGTAGAGAAAGTCAAATTACTTGGACTTGATGGCAAAGAAAAATATCGGCTTTCCCTTGGTATGGGAAAGCCATTAGGTATGGGTGCAGTAATGATTGAAAAATATGAACTTTCCCTTAATGAACGATATCGTAATGAGCCGAAGCAGCGATACACACAGCTATTTGATGATAATAACTGGTTAAGTGGCGATCGCCCTGCTACTTATGATGAGCATAAAGAATGTATTCAGAAGTTTGAGGAATATGTAACTACGCGCATTAGTGAAGCTGACTTTCCCCAAGATTATCCAGACAAACAAGATTATGAAAAATTGAAGCTAAAGGATGTACCGCGTATCAAAATGTTACTAACTATGCTGAGATGGGATATTTTTCCACCTGTAAGTAGAACACGATACATGGAAATAGAACGAGACATAACAACAAATGACTACATCTGTCAGCCTGTTAAAAAAGATGATACAACAGTTAATGAGTATAAATGCCGTCTGATACTGCCAACTCCATTTCAAGTAATGGATATGTCAGACAATCGAAGACATCAAACCCTAAATTTAGATAATTTAAAGTCATCCCGCAAAAATGAAATTACTAAATCTAAACCATCTCAAGAATTTCAAATTGGTCAAATTTTAGATGCCGAGGTTATCAAAGTCATTGGGATTAAAGTTACTTATAAAATGTTGGTTGACATTAGGCGGAGTACAGATGAACACAAAAAAGCTAAGAATTTACAGGAAGGACAAATCGTTAAAGTAAAAATCACTGCTTTAAGAGATAATGGTGAGATTAAAAATGTCAAAGTATGTTGATTAGTTTTGGATTAATAATAATTTTGATAATTTAAGTAGTAAGAGAGCAAAAGTAAAATTACTTCTAAATTGTTCTATCAATCATGATTGATGAATATTTCCAAATCCTGACCCCCTTCCCCCCGCGCAACTTTCAACGAGAAGCGATCGCTAAACTCCTCAACCACCAAGACATCCTTCTGGGCGCACCCACAGGCTCAGGACGCACCCTTCTCTTCACTAAAACTCTCAACATCGACAAGTGGACAAGGGGAAAAAGAACTCATACCCCTTGTCCACACGATTTGAAGAAGACTGTATTGAAAGGTAGTCGTTTATGAGGACATTAAGGGAAAACTCCGTTCCTTACCGTCGCCCTCAATAATTACTTCACTTCGCTGGGTTCAAACTTTGTCACCTTACCTTTCTTAATCGCTACAATCACATCATAATGAGAACAGTAAGCGAATGTGACATCATTGGCTTTGTTATAAAGATTAACTACATGACCTGCACCACCTATCTGGATACCGATTGGCTCCAAATCACCAAAAAAGAAACGACGAAGTTGATCGCCACTACCAATCTGACCCTTACTTTTAGTCAGCAAATCTAGTTTTTGGGCTACAGACATCTCTTCGGCTGCTGATGCCTGTACTAATGACGGATTGATCGCTTTTAGTGGTACGTCCCAAACTGTGAAAAAACCAACTAAAGCAAAACTTGTAAGTAAGGGTGCGAGTTTCATTTGTGACTCCTCTTTTTTCTTTTATCCTGAACATCCCAAGCATCTCAGGTGGGAGTGAGAACTTATTGAAACTAAACCACTATTTTCATGAATTTATCCTTTGAGAAAACTTAGTTGATTCTCAGCACTTTCTCAGGCAATGATGCGAACTCAAAATCACAGCATAATTTAAGTATTTTCTCAACAAAACCTCATTCAGTTAAGAATGATGGCAACTTATAATGGGCAATGCTTTTATTGCAGTGGTGTTATTGTGACTAGACCCAAAAGACGACATCATCTAGTTCATAGAGTTTCAGGACAAACATATCTCTGGCTGGCAATGCTAATTTTTGCCGCATCTGGTGCAGTTACCCGGAAGCTAACAGAAATTGGTGCTGAACATTTTATCGGCGATGCCTACGGCGGCAAGCTACGCAATCCGATTTCTTTGTGTAATGTTTTATTTGTGGGAAACCTTTGCGCCTTGATACTTCTGATCCTCATCTATGGGCGACAGTGGAACAAAGCTACTTTGAAGCAACTCTCAAGGAAAGATTGGGTCAGTCTAACAGCAGTAGCTATTTTATCGGGAGCGTTGGCTCCTGGCTTAATTTTCCAGGCACTTGCAGTCACAGGGGTGAACAATATCATCTTGGTGGGACGCTTGGAACCGCCGCTAACCCTGGCTTTATCAGTCTGGTTATTGAGAGAACGGGTAAATATTTGGGAATTTATCGGAGCGATCGCAGCGTTTGTTGGTGTTATCCTAACTATCATCCTTCAGCCTCCAGGAGATGCCATGATGAATATGGGAGGTTTCAGGTTAGGCATAGGGGAACTTTTAGCAGCACTAGGATCTATTGCTGGAACTGCTTCTACCATTATTGGTAAGAAATACCTTTCGCAAATTCCTTTGGGAATCTATAGCATCTTTCGGACTGCACTAGGAACCATAATCTTTTTCTTCATTGCTTTAGTCCTGTATGGCAGCGATCATTTCGCTAATGCCCTCTCACCGTTCTTATGGCAATGGATGTTTTTATATGGTGGGTTGATTGTGGTGCTAGGCCAGTCTTTTTTGATTAAAGGCTTGAAAACTTGTACTATATCTACGGCTTCATTAATTGGCTCATTTGGCCCAATTGTGGGCATCATAGCAGCCTATTTAATTTTGGGTGAAACCCCTACCTTACCTCAATATATTGGCGGTAGCGTGATTTTAGTAGGCATATTTTTGAGCCAGTTTGGAATTTGGCGTAAGACTTCTAGCATTGCGTCTGGCAAGGTAAATTCTACTGTGGCACAGCAACAGGTAGAAACTGGTATGGGATTCAAGGGGATTTGAAGGGTTTAGGCGGAGTCTAACCCATTAGCAATTACAAATTAGTGGGACGGGGTAATTGCTGATTTGTCTTTACAAGGTTAGTGAACTCCTGTAGGGTTTTACGATACTTTTCTTCAGCTACTAAAAATAAATCATTATGATTTGCCTCTTCAACCCACAAATAAAGTTTTGGAGATATTGCAGCATTAAATAATTTTTCTCCATGAGCAAAAGGAATGATTTCATCTGCTTTTCCATGAATTACTAATATCGGGCATTTGACTTTTTTTATATTCTGAAGATTGGGGAATTTATCAAAAGGTAAAATCCGAAACGGTACTACTACTTGAAAAGCGGAAATAAATGAACTTTCAATAATTAAACCAGCTACTGGTTTCCGCATTGCTAAATTGACCGCAGAACCACCGCCAACCGAACGACCTAAAACTATAATTCTATCAGGTGGAATTTTTAAATTTTGGGTCAAATAATTGTAAGCGCTATCGATATCTTCGTATGCATGAGTTTCTGTAGGCTTTCCTTGACTAGTACCATAACCACGATAATCATAAGCAAAGACACTAAACCCCCATGTGTGTAATTTTTCTAAAATCTGTTTTATATCTCCTAAATCTTCAGAATTGCCATGAGAATAAAGAATAGTATATTTAGCTTGATTGTTTAACAAGTATGTAGCTGATATATTATTTTCCCCACTTTTTAATTTAATAATTGTTGGGTCATCCTGATAGCTAGAAGGTTGAGACAGAAAAATCATGCTATCTGCCCGAAAATATACAAACCCAGCAAAAAATATATAGATAAAGCTTAAAGATTTAACCAGTCGTTGCCAAGTAAAATCCCCAATTAGCAGTTTTATGAGTTGGATTTTATCCATTAGTTTTTATTTTTATAATTTCCAATACTCAATGTTATGTGAGGTTGTCCTTTTTTTAGGTAAGAGCAATTTATGTAAATATACAGAGGCTTCCCAGAGGTCGTTGCTGCTATATGGGATCGAAGCACTTAAGTGCTGACTACAAACTCCGTTAATATGTAAAAATGAGAATACCCAATACATCAAGGTGAGCGATCGCTCCCAAAGCTAGATTAAAGGATTGACCTGAGCAATGGCAGACCAAACCAATCACAATCAAGCGGGAGAAGTAGCTCCCAGCACTGTTGACAAGCAAGCTCCCAATGTGGCTGAAGAACACGCCCCTAGTACAGATTCACCCGAAGCCACAGACCTCCCGACTGCCAACGCGCCAGATTCAAACGCTGCTAAACCAACCGCGACACCCCCCAAGCGAGAAAAACCCGCAGCCAAAGCCGCAGTAGGGGAAAAACCAGCAGTAGCCGCAACAGAAGAAAAACCCGCCGCAGCTAAAGCTGCCAAAAAGGAAAAAGCCCCAGCTGTTGAAGATAAGCCATTTGTAGAGTTTATTGAGCAAGATTACTTGCCAGCTTTACAAAAAGCGATCGCTCAACAAGGTGTGCAAGATTTACAGGTGTCTTTTGCCAAGCAGAAATTGCCAATTACTGGCTTTGAATCTGCTGAAGAATGCTGGCAAATTATCGGCACTTGGAAAGAAACGGGTGCGCGTCAGTTTAACCTGTATTTCCCCGAAGAAGATATTCAAGGGAAAAAGGGATTTTCCTGTAATGAAGGCAAAAAACCTAGCACTCTTGAGTCATTCTTAATCGATGAGCGCAAAATTACGCTCGATTTGTTGGTATTTGGCTTAGTTCAGCGCTTGGACGGTCAAAAGTGGCTAGGTATAAATTAGTCATTAGTCATTAGTCATTAGTCATTAGTCATTAGTCATTAGTCATTGGGTTTTTGACAAAGGACTAATGACAATTTAAAGTTCGTGAAAATGATAGGTAACGGCTCCAGTATTGGGGTCGTTATCTATTTTTACATAACCTGATTTGTACATCTCATTGAGAGTAGCTTCTACTTCAGCAAAGCTAGCTCCCGTGAACTTAACGCCTTGAGTGACGGTTAAAATACCACCCCTGCTTTCCGCCGCTTCAATCAATTTAATCATCAGTTGGTTGCCTGTTGGGCGGTGGACTTGAGAGGCAACCACTGCTTGGTTCAACGGCACACCGAAGGGAGATACACCCGCTTTTAATCTTAGGTTGTGTTCGTATTCGTCAACCATATTGGGCATGAGAAACAAATCTACAAACTGCCCTATACCAAACATACCACCAGTGAACAGCCACAACAAACCAGTCCCGATTTTGCCATTGTAGAAACGGTGCAGTCCTCCTAATCCGAAAAAGAATGCTGCACACAAAATGTAAGAGACAAGAAGTCGGTCTTTATGCTGATTGTTTTCAAGATTCATCTTGTTTTCAACCTTTTGGATTTGCTCTTGTTGTCTAAGATGGGTTGTCCATGCTGTAGTAATGACTACATAAAAATACTGAAATAGTAGTGCTTTGAAAATATCAGATGTGCGTGCTACTCCCCTCGATCGAAACAGTGCTAATCGCTGAACTACGTTTATTTGACTACTAATCTACGATTCTTGGTTCCGTAAATATTGAATTATTGTTGCAACTCTTAATCTTTTGCTTACAAATTTCTCACCCACACCTTGGTAGACTGAACTTTATACAATTGGATTATTGTGGGCTGTTACGCTTTAACAGAACATTACCCTTGGCTTTCTGGTGAGGCAGTCGCTCAGAGGGGTCTCCCCTCCATGAAAAACTGCGGAACCCGAAGGGTCTACTTAAGATAATAAAGACGAAAGAGCAATCAAGACATGGTAGATTCCCTCAAAAAACCAGGCTTTGAAGAAATCCGGCCAGGGATTAAAGTCCCGGCAAAAGAAACCCTGTTAACACCTCGGTTTTATACTACCGATTTTGATGAAATGGCGCGGATGGATATCTCCGTCAATGAAGACGAGTTACAAGCCATTCTCGAAGAATTCCGCACTGACTACAACCGCCATCACTTTGTTCGGGATGCCGAGTTTGACCAATCCTGGGATCATATTGACGGGGAAACTCGCAAGTTGTTCGTTGAGTTTCTAGAACGTTCTTGTACGGCAGAGTTTTCTGGCTTTTTGCTATATAAAGAACTCGGCCGTCGCTTGAAAGGAAAAAACCCTGTCTTGGCAGAGTGTTTTAACCTGATGTCACGGGATGAAGCACGTCACGCTGGCTTTTTGAATAAAGCCTTGTCGGACTTTAATCTGTCCCTAGATTTAGGGTTTTTGACTAAGAGTCGTAGTTATACCTTCTTTAAACCGAAATTCATCTTCTACGCCACTTATCTTTCTGAGAAAATCGGTTATTGGCGCTACATCACTATTTATCGCCATTTAGAAGCACATCCCGAAGACCGGGTTTATCCAATCTTCCGGTTCTTTGAGAACTGGTGTCAGGATGAAAACCGTCACGGTGATTTCTTTGATGCGGTCATGAAATCTCAGCCGCAAATGTTGAATGATTGGAAAGCACGGCTATGGAGTCGGTTCTTCTTATTGTCGGTGTTTGCAACAATGTATCTCAATGACATCCAACGCAAGGACTTTTACGCCACCCTGGGATTGGATGCACGAGAATACGATATCCACGTAATTCAGAAGACTAACGAAAACGCCGGTCGGGTCTTCCCTCTAATGCTGGATGTAGAGAATCCAGAGTTTTATCAGCGCTTGGATACTTGTATCAGTAATAATGAGAAGCTAGGTGCGATCGCTAATTCTAACACTCCCAAATTCCTGCAATTCTTCCAGAAACTGCCGCTTTACATCTCCAATGGTTGGCAGTTATTGCGGCTGTACCTGATGAAACCCATTGATACTGTTTCTGCTCAAGGGGCAGTTCGTTAATTTATAACAGGTTTGCAAAAGCTTTGGTGGTTCTGTTAATTGCAGAACCACTTTTTTTTCTTGTAACAGTCAATACCTGACACCATACCTCTACTTAATCATTCACGAACAACAAAATTCCCGACTTCTCGAAGAAATCAGGAATCTGAGGCTTCAATTTTGACAAATCAAATAGGATTCATATAGCGATTTTGATAGTAAGCCAAAATTTGGTTAACTTGTTGCCGACTTTCTGAACCAGAGTTTGCTGTCCAGGAAATAGACAAGCCACCAATTTGACTTTGATTGTAATCAAACTGTTGGGATGATTGGGGAATTAAATCCACTTCTACCCCTTCGACTTGACGCAAATGAGCTGCTATCTCTCTATAGACAGCTAAAGGCAAACCAGCAAATTCAATTTTTTCCTTAGTCTCCATCTTTATGAAGCTCCAACATTAAAAGGATTTGAGGAGGGTATTGTCACTGAAACAGGATTACCAGTAGCAGATGTAGCTGATGGCGTTGAGTTGACAGGCCCTTCCCCTACCATTTTGGCAACTTCTATACCAAATTGTTCAAGAATTACAATTGGATTGGAGCCTCCATTCATTTCAATCCGTTTAATAAGTACGCCGTTGGCCAATCGCTGTCCAGCTTGTACATAGCGACTAGTTGGCTCATCCGGTACTTTGATAATTGCTTGCGGTTCCTTACTAATTAGAACTACACCAGTCACAATAACTCCCCTTGCTAACTCAGGTTGTGCTGGTGGTGGCAGTACAGATACTAAAGTGGGGTTAGAGACAACTTGAGGCAAAACTTTAGGTAAAACTGAAGTCAAAGTAGGATTGACTTTTTTTGGTATAGAAGCAATGTTATTTTTCTTCTGATTCTGATTTTTCTGATTCTGATTTTTCTGATTCTGATTTAAAGCTACGCTGCGTGTTGGAAGTTTTCGTACTACTATCGATGCAGTCGGTAGCTTAGGCAATACGGGAACAGGTCTTCCAGGTGTTGTAGACACTCTAGTAACCATTTGTCCGAAAACTTGTGCAAACGGATCGGTCCGCTCTTTTGATACCAGAATTAACGGTGCCCGCTCTGTAGCATTAGTAGATTGAATCAAGCTAACAGATCCGGGGGTAACTTGTGAAACCTGTTTGGCAGGGATCACTGGATTCTTAAAGGATTGAGCCGCAGGTGGCGACTTCGCTGCTATTTTGGGAATTGGCGCGGGATTGATGGCTTGTGGTGTATCTTCAGAAGCACATCCAGCGATCGCTAAGGTTAAAATAGCTGCAATTGTAATTTTTGAATTTCTGCCCATGAGCTGTTCTCAAAAGCCATTGGAAAATTAAAAAATGGATATCTACATGCCTGAAATTTGGATCAAAGGCAAAGTATGTTCCCTTTATAACCTAATTTTTTAGATTTCAAGAGTTATTTTTAGCACTAACATCCCAGCATAACTGCGGATTTAGTTTATTTGCAGTTAATCGTCTGCTACACCCATAAGCTGTTTCATCAAATCTAGACCTTTCTTGACTCTACGGGAAACCGTTACGACACTGATTCCCAGATGTTCTGCAACTTGTTTTTGTGTTAAATCTTGTAAAAAAACGCATTCCAACACATCACGGGTGCGTTGCTCGAGCTGAACCAATGCTTGTTGCAAGCGGAGTTGGTCTTCTTGTGCCAATTGAAAGCTGCGATAGTGAGGATCTGGAACCAATTCTCCCAAGCAGGTAGAGCCTTCTTCTCCATCTTGGATTGGCACATCAAGACTCAAGGGAGCGCGATTTATCCACGCTAATTTAATTTCTTGCCATTCGTTTGGAGAAATTTCCAGTGCTGTTGCTAATTCGGTGTCTGTTGGTTGGCGATTATGCTTTTCACGCCAAGAGCGTGACACTCCTATTGCTTGCTGTTGCAATGCTAACCACTTGCGAGGAATTCGCACGGTAACACCTTTATCTCGGAGATAGTGTTGAATTTCACCCCGAATATAGGGAAGAGCATAGGAACTAAAGGCATGTCCCTTGGAAAGTTCAAATTTTTCAATCGCTCTGATTAAGCCCAAACATCCAACCTGGATCAAATCATCGTAGGTTTCATGACATTGATTTGTCCAGTAGTGAGCTTCTTTTCTCACAAGTCCAAAATTGAGTTTTACCAGTTGATTGCGAACATTTTCTGACCGAGATTGCTGATATTCTCGCAACAACTGCCAAATTTCATGTTTTAGTTCATTGGTGACTGTGGTAGGCATAGCACCGTATTTATTGAGTAAATTAACAATCAATTACTCACTTTTAAACTCAACTGCGATCGCGCTGTATTTATATAGCAAATTCTCTAGACAACAAGAACGTTTTTCTAAAAAAATTCCATAGAGTTGCTTGACAATCGAGCAAAGTTTAAATGAGCGAAATTGGTATTTAGTTTGTTATTTATCTTGGGGATTATCTGTAGGTGTTTTTCAAACTACATAGGAATAAAATATAAAATTAATTACTAAATATAAAACCGGGATTTTACTTAACTTTAATTAATTAATGGTGAAGCTAATTTTTATAAACTAAACAACAGTAGTCGGATTGTTTTGGGATAGGTAAAAGTTTGATTTACAGTAAAATTACGTGTCCATTCAAACAAGATTTATCCAACAATTAAAAACTACTAATAATATTTAGAATAAAGTATGTATATTTACGCAAGCCAACAAACCAAATAGTGAGATAGCCTTTGTTGTACTGGGGGCAATACGGTTCAATCAATGGTCAACTCTTTGTCAAAGGAAATTTTTTTAACGTAGATGCAGATAGGCTTGCCGAAGGTAACGCCATCTCTACGAGACTCTATGCAAACGCGCAACATTTCGCAGAGAAGGAAGAAATGCTTAACCCGGATTTCTCACCACATCTCGATTAAGCCTGCGCTTGAGCAGAGGAGCAGAGGAGAGTTCAAATACCAAGTTCTTTCCCCTCTGCCCATCCTTCCCCTCAAGCTTGTGAGAAATGCTTAACTAAACTGTATTGGTGCTGGGGGGATTTTTTGAGGAAAAATATCACTAACCCAAGGGTATTGGGTTTTAACCTTTCTCCTCTTTGTAAAAATCTATCTACTCCCTAAAAAAAGGCAGGGCTGTTTCATTCTTTCAAAGCCTCTTGAAAAACTAGGGACAAGGGAAGAAGGAATTTTTCTCTTGTCTTTTTTCGTCTCTGTAAGGCTTTTATAGGAATGAAACAGCCCTGAAAATGGTGGCAAAGAAGTTAACTTTCGTGTCTTAATACCAGGTCAGTTATCTAAGTCCAGAGAATTTAGCCACGACTCGGTTCAACCCGTCCAAAAAATAGACCGCGAATCTTGACTTCTTTGGGTTCGCCAGCACCTAAATCTGTATCAGATGGCTGTTCGCTCTCAAAAGTACCAGCAATTTCACCACTAGAGCTATCTACTTTAGCGATTTGCAGAGAAATCTTGCCATTAAGATTTTCAGCACGCTTTACATTAGTGCGGGTAAGTTCTTCATCATCCGCTTGGGCGGGGAGAGCTACAGCATTATCGTAGCCACTGACGACACCACGACCTTTAGGATCTAGGAAGGCAGCACCACGATAGGAAGGAACTTTGAAAGTACCTTCAAAGTCCGTGGAGGTGTTAATACTACTCAAACTGGGTTGGGTTTGAGCAACCAAGTTTTTGATGGTGAAGAGGAAAGGTACTCGCTCACCACCAGGGAGTTGCACAGTGATGGCTTGGAAGTCAAGACCATCGGTTTCCACAAAGGTCAAGCTATTATCTGAGTTGATTTTTAGGTTGCCTTGCACCTGGTCAATAGTGGAAGTGTATCTGGTCAACAATTTGCCAGCAACAAATTCTGCTTCTTGGCGTTTATTAGCAGGTTCTTCTTTAATGAAGAAGCTAGTTGGTTCTAAGCAAAGTTCTTTGATGGCATAAGACTGGCTAGAATCAATGGGAATGGAGCCACGGTTTGTTTCTGCTAGTTGGGGGCATTTGTTTGCCAAGCCAGTGCCACGAATTTGGTCGTAAGTGAGTACATCTCTACTACTAGTGGCAGGAGCATCACTACAAGCAGTTATTAGTCCCAGGCACAAAGCCAAGAATGCAACAATTAAAGCGCGATACCTCATGGTCAACCTCAATCTCAAAAATTAATATCTAAGTTGTAAAACTGCATCGAAGCTTTGATCTCTGACGATAAGCCATCCTCGATCGGATACTGCATTGCTCTGATTGCCAGAGTTTAAACAAGTGTCCGGGCGTATAGGTTGGAAGTCGCCACTCAAACTTTTCTCTGCTAAACGTAGTTAAACGTGTCGTTATCTTGAGCTTGGGATGTAAACCCCAGACTGAGTAACACACTGCATCCATGTTGGATGTGTGTTACTAGGGAAGCAAAAAACCAGCAGTTTTACTGTTGGTAGCATTTGTTAGAGTTGGGCGTGTGGATGAGTAAGCGCCACACAGAGCGGCATAAGTGCTTGCCTCAAAGAGTGCGAAGAGAGTTGTCTGCTTCGCACTTTACTTTTGCCAATTGCAAAAGCAGCGTCGCCCAAGTCTTTTTGTATCATGTATGTGACGCTACTACATACAGCCCATTGTTTGATGGGTAAATTAGCCAGATCATACGATTTTTTTTAACTCAAAATCAAAGTACTCAAAATCAAAGAAAATCTCGTCTCGATCGCATCTAGCTGCTGTGGAGGCTATGCTAAAGGTTACTACGCTCTTTTAGGAGCGATCGCAATTGCTTTTAATAAAGATACAAATCTAGTTATATTCAACCCTTACTTAGGTAAGAGAAGGAATGAGGGAAGGCAGTGAGTCGATAAAATAAACCATCTAGAAGCCTACAGAGGGTTCATTTTCTTGACTTTTAGTCTAGAGGAACTAGGGAAAATTAAAAATCTCCGGTAAATTTGAGTTGACCTCATTTATACGGAAAGGCTGGGATGAACGATCGCAAAAATCTGGAATCAGGGGAGTTGTCCTGTAAACTGCAAACGCTCGCAACTGTGGTGTATGATGCAGTTCGGAGTTGTGGAAGCGATACTGTAGCTCTTTTGGCAATGCTTAGGCAACTAGAGCAGTTACACCGAGAGATCCGGGATGGGGTTTTTCAAGAGAGTTTGCCTGTTAACCGTCGGCAACTTTACTCGCTGCTGAAAGACATTGAGTCTGAGGGAGGCTGGCCTTATATTGAGCGTATGAGGCTTCAAGCCTTTTTAGCGAATTTGCCACAAGAGGCTCCCCAAGAAAATAGCCGTGAAGTTTTGGAGAGCGATCGCTCCTTTGCTGATTAGCTCGAAATTAACAACTCGGATCGCCTCATCAACCGCTAAACCAAGAGCGGTTGCTCATTGAGGCTTTAAGAGTCATTAGTCAATCATAATTTCCCACCTCTGCTTAGGGTTTGTGGGTTATGCCATTACAAATAAGGCGATCGCGCTTTTCAAGATTACGGTTGTGCTTGAGGTAATCACCTACCCAGTCGCAACCACGAACAAGCAGATCGTCAAGATTTAAATTCCACAAAATTATTGTGTTGTCATCACTAGCTGATGCTAATGTTTGACCATCTGGGCTAAAACTGACACTTAACACCGCAGCACGATGCCCATTAAGACTTTTAATTAATTTACCTTCATGACTCCAGAGTTTCACTGTACTGTCCCAACTGGCGGCAGCAAGCAATTCACCATTGGGACTGAAAGTGACAGCATTAACGCTATCGCTATACCCCTTTAACAAGGTTTTTAACAAGGTACCATCCCGTCGCCACAGTTTTACGGTGTTATCCCAACTGGCAGAAGCCAGTAACTCATCAGTGGGACTAAAGCTGACACCTAAAACCCAACTGTCATGGGGCGAAAAAGTTTTGAGCAACTTACCTTCACGGTTCCACAGTTTCACAGTTTGGTCATCACTAGCGGAGGCTAAAATCTGACTGTCAGGGCTGAAAATTACGCTATTTACCCAACCCTGATGCCCTACTAAGGTTTTGAGCAACTTGCCTTGACGGCTCCACAGTTTCACCGTTTTATCTTTGCTAGCTGATGCCAAAAACTGACCATCGGGGCTGAAATTCACGCTCATCACACTATCGCTATGTCCGTGCAGAGTCTTGATTAAAGTACCGTCAAGCCGCCAAAGTTTCACGGTTTTGTCATAACTTCCTGAAGCTAACATTTCACCTTTGGGGTCAAAACTGACACTAGGAACTTTATTTTTATGTCCTACTAAAGTTTTATAAAGTCGAGTTTTGAAATCGCCACTACTAGTGTATTTTATCCAGAGTTTTACGGTGCGATCGCTACTACCAGAAGCTAGCATCTGACCGTTGGGACTCCAAGCAACGCTCAAGACTCGATCCTGATGTCCTTGAAGAATAGACGGTGTTGGGGCATTTAAACTCCATAGTTTCACGCTTTTGTCGAAACTTCCTGAAGCCAGCAATTTATTATCTGGACTGAAAGCGATGCTAACAACAGCATCGCTGTGTCCTTTGAAGGTTTTGAGAAAAGTTCCAGTGATACTCCAAAGGTTTATGGTATTGTCTTCGCCTGCGGAAGCTAACTTTTTACTATCAGAACTAAAGCTTAAACTCCACACTGTACCGCTATGGTGCCGTAAAGTTTTGTAAGGACGAAAGTCAAAACCATCTTTAGTGCTGTTGCTCTCCCTCTGCCAAAGTTTTACTATCTTATCTCGACCTGCTGATGCTAAAAATTTCCCATCAGGACTGAAAATAGCTACAATCACACCCTGCCGATGTCCCTGCAAAGTTGTAACCAGGCTACCATCCCGTTGCCAGATTTTCACTGTCTTATCGTCGCTAGCCGAGGCGATGAATTGACCATCGGGACTGAAGTTTACCCAGTTAACCCACCCTCTATGTCCTCTCAGTATTTTTACCAAGCTACCATCTTTACGCCAGAGTTTTACGGTTGTATCCTTACTGCCAGTAGCTAACAACTCGCCATCAGGACTGAAATTAACGCTATAAACCCAATCTTTATGTCCTTTTAGGGTTTTATATGGCTTGGGGTCAAATTCACCTGTAACCGGGTTTTTGTGCCAGATTTGCACTGTTTTGTCAAGGCTGGCGGAAGCGAGGGTTTGACCATCTGGGCTGAAACTTACACAGGTAACAGCATCAGTGTGACCTTTGAGGGTTTGGAGTAAGGTGCCATTAGGATACCAAATTTTCACCGTCCGATCTCGGCTACCTGATGCTAGGGTTTGACCATCTGGACTGAAAGTTACTCCCCAGACAATATCGGTGTGCCCTTCCAAGCGGTTAATTTCTGTTACCCCATAGACTGCCTGTTGCAGGGCTGTTATCACCCGCATTCGGGTATCTGGTTGCACTCCATCTGCTTGTTTCAGTCCTCTCCAAGCCCGCAAACTTTCTAATAAAGCATCAAACTCTTTATTAGAAGCAAATAGAGCTTCGCTAGCAGCAGTAATTCCACTAATTCTCAAGTTGGTTTCACTGCGTTCAGCTCGGAGAGTTTGGCGAATTGCTGCTGTTTTTTGCAAGTCGGCTTGCCACCATAATGCTGCTATTGTTCCTCCCATGATTGCTAGGATTGCGCCTACAATCCGTGCTTCTCGCAGTCGGCGTTGCAACACTAAATTGAGTTGCTTTTGACTAAGTTGTTGGGCTACTTCAGCTCTAGTTTTTTCGAGTTTGATTTTTTCAAATTCGGCGAGCATACCATAGTTGTTTTTTTGGCGAATAGGTTCAACTAAATAATCGTGAACTAGCTGGTAGCGATCGCCTAATTCTTCTCTGACTCGCAATACCAAACCTGAACCCACCAATATTTCTAAAATCAGTTCCCCAACTGTGTCAAAGCTTGATATTGTATCTAGCTCGTGGTTATTAACTAATGCAACCGCTAAATCAGTTTTAGTTTTTAACGGTCGCGTGCCCTTTTCATCAGTTAACTCAAATAATAATTTCCAACTTAACTCTTCATTCTCCGGGCCGCAGTCTTTGATTACTTCCCCTAGCCAGCGTTCAACCAATTTTGCCGAGCCGCCGCAAAGCTTGTATTGTCCAAGGGTAGTAATGTTTTCTATTTGTAGTTGAGCGCCAACTATTTGTAATTCAATTGGATGTACTTCATCTAGTTCCCCTGTCAAATCCTGGACTAATCGGTTAATTAATTCCTCGCTCAGTTCATAATGCGAACGTTGAGTAAGACTGTGAATTATGGCTTTAGCATCTTGACTAGAGAATTTTCCTAGATAGTAACGAATGTCCTTGTCGAGAATATTTTTATTAATTACACCTAAATCATATAGTCCAATACTATTTTTTTGGCTCAACCGTTCAAATTCTAACAAATGATGTAAATAGTCTTCTCTTAATGAAAGAATAATTTTGACATAAGAAATATTTAAACACTCACTAAAAAAATGGTAGAATTCTATTCTTTGTGTGGGAGGATTATTAATAAAGAAAAATTCTTCAAATTGGTCTAGTATGATAATTATTGTATAATTTCGCTCGGTTGCTAACCGAATTTTTTCTAACAGTATAGTGGGTGTAGAGTCAGGATTAACGGATATTCCTGTGTATGCTATTACTTGGTTGAGACTGCTGATTAAGACTGTGAGCCAATCAGTATAAACAGACAAAACAATAGCTATAGGAATGCGTTCGCCGATAACTTTTCCGATCAGCGCTGGGACTAAACCAGCTTTGAGAATTGAACTTTTACCTACGCCTGATGGTCCATAAATTACCGTCAGTTTATAGTCAGCACGACTAATTCTTTCAATCAACCGATTCACATCTTGCTGTCGTCCAGAAGCTGATATTTCTTGGGCAACTCCTTCAGGAATAAACGGTATTTTTTGAGATTCTAACGCTGGGTTAATTTTAGAACGTTGCGGCTGTAATTGACTTGCTCCAATGAAGGCACGAAAGCCATACTGATGCTCTATTTGAATTTTTTCTTGCTTGAGCTTAAAGGCTTCTGTATAGTTATGACGTTCAAAAAAGTAAAGCGATCGCAGTTCCTCTAAAATCTCTAAATAAAGTGATGGCTGATGTTGTAGCTCACAAACGACTCTCGCCCATTCCAGATTATCGATCGCTTCTTCTGATTCACCTAGATGTCGCTGTGTACGTGCAACCAAGAGTAGATACCAACTTTCTTGTCGTCGTGTTCGCAAAGCATCTCGTAGAGGAATTTCTGTTGCTTCTTCGGAGATAGAAAGTGCTGTATTCGCTAATTCATGAGCTAGTATCCAATTCGACTCAGAAGCTGCCACATTTGCCAAAAAACCATAATTTTGAGCCATTTGTGCAGGAGTTCCATAGGTTTTATGTAGATGTAATGACTTTTGAGCTAATTTTTTTAAATCATCCCAAGCTTGTAAACGTTGCAGCATTTCACAAGCGGGCAAAATAAATCTAGCAACTAAGTCTTCTCTTTCTACACCCTCCAATACCTCCAGGCATTGTTTAAACCACAAGAGAGCATGTTCGCAATACCTACTATTACTATTGTGATGTAAGTCTGCCATCCGGTGATAACACAGCCCCAGGTGGAATAGTACTATTGCTTGCTTGAGTAAAGACGAGGGAGGGGTAGGGTGAGGATATGAGAGAGGAAAAGAAGAATTACTCTCCCACTCGGCTACTCTCTTCGTTTCCTGCTGCCATAACGCTAGGCTTCTTTGATAATTGGCTAAAGCACCATTAATTTGATCGTTGGCGTATTTATCTCGCCCTAACACAAATTCTAAACTAGCTTCTAATCCTGGTGTTAATTGAACTCCATATAGGCGCAGCAAATCATTACGGGCTGATTCTATTTCGTGGCGGTGTTGAGACTTAGGATCTAAATCTAGGGAGGCATTAGATAAAAATGTTTCAGCACCTGCTTCTAAAACTTTGGCAAATAAAGATTCTGCTTCTTGATGGATCAAAGCAATTAAATCTACTTTTGCCATTTCAAATTTAATTGTGGTTGCAGCCCAACTTTTAAAATCAGGTGCTAATCTGGACAACAATGATGCCACTTCATCTTGTAGCCACAATACTACTGAAAATGGAAAGGTCGCAGCATAGATATCTCGTGCTTGGTTAATGCCTGTAAGTAAGTTTTCTAGGTCGCTCGCTGACTCAAGACCAAAAACCATAACAGCTGCTGGTAAAGAGTCTGTGAGGACAGCAGGATTATCTAAAGATAGTTCTGAGACTATTGTGTTGTGTAAAGAAGTAGTTGATGAATTGAGAACGAGTTCTCTAATATTGATATCTTTGGTGATGGAGCGAATATTTTCTAACATTTGCTCGCGTAATTGCCCATAGTTGCACCGAACTAAAATCAGGGCAAATTGACCTTCGGAAAGTGCGATCGCTCTAATCAGTCTTTGCAAAGTATGCTGATTTTCTTTGGTGTAGATGCGTAGCGGCTTGTCATTAGTCATTGATTATTCGGCATTGGGCATGGGACATGGGACATGAGGCATTAGTCCAATGGCAAACGACAAAGGACTAATGACAAATGACAATTAACTTACTCAGAACTGTTACTTGTTTTGTTGCCAAGCTAAAACTTTTTCTGTTTCTGCAAGGGCTGGACTGATGCCAAACCAGCGCCCTAGAGGATCGCGATATTCAAACAGATACATGCTTCGTAGTAAACTCTGGTAGTCAGACTCACCTTTAACTCTCTGCTGCTGCACTACTTCAAACAATAATTCCCACTGGGATTCATCAATAGCTAATAGCAGATCGTCGCGGTAGTCTTTAATCACGGCTTCCAAGCAGTCCCTAGAAAAAGGTGGATCTTGCCGTTGCAGACAGCTATAAAGTAAACCCAATAAGTTGCGAATGTGACCACCGCTAACGCGACAGAGACGATCCAAGGTTTGGGAGCAATCGAATAATTCTGTAATTAATGAAAGCCTTCCATTCAAAGGAACTTCTGGAAAAGCTCTTGCTAGAACTAACTGGCGTACTAGTGACATCCCTGGTTCGTAGTCATTACCATCTCTTTGCCGCACTAATACCATTGGCAGTACTTTTGGCGCAATCCCTCCCCCCAGGCGATTTTTTAGTGTCTCGTACTCATTGGAGAAAATTAAGGTCAGGGGAATGGTGTAAACTAGGTGGCATTTAAGTCGCCGTAACTGTTCGCCTCGGTCGATGAAGAGATATTCTGGTTGCGATCGCCCCGATGCTAAGGGACGCATATCCACTCGATCCAAATTATCTACAATCACTACCAGTCCTTTTTGACCCCGTAGCTTTAGCTGTTCAACAGCCTTGTCTAAAATTTCTTCGTTAATCGCTTGCAAAATACTATTAGTCCGTGGCTCCAAATATTGCCTCAGTTGATTCCGCACTTGGGTGCTATCTTTAGTTTTGGCGGTAATTTTGGCAATACCCAAGGACAACTCTGCTTGTCCAGAAAGCTCTATGGGGCTTTGCAAAAAATCGCCTACTTCTTTGAACAAATTGGTAAAGTAACCACCTTTGAGTTTGATGTTAATCCCTTCTAAACTGGCACTGACTTGACGGGCTACACTCAGCAAAATATCGCTGATATCTATATCGGCCATATCTAAGTCTTGACTAGACTCAAAATAAACTACATGAAATCCCGCCAATTCTAGTTCTGTCTTTAGACGCTGCAATTCTGTTGACTTACCGCAGCCAATATGACCCGTAAATAACTGGCAAGTTGGCTCATCAGGAGAAATCCTAACTATAGTCCGTTGCAATTCTTCAACAATCTTGCAACCACGGACATCAGCAAAATCTATGTAATACTGGCGATCTAGCACGTTACTTATATTAAGCGTGTAACTTGGATTACATGCTTTGTAAAAACGTGACAAATTTAATGTCGTTTTCATGTTATGTGGAGGCGGATGTAGATGTGTGGAGATGCAGTTCTATTCGTATTTTTTATACAAACAATCTCTAGCCTGGATGTAGGCACACGATTAATTCGCAAGTTGGTAGTATCTTGCAAAAGACAGTATTTATTACAGAATCACTGTCAGTAGTACGGTAGAGATTTAATTGACCCTAATAACCTTAAGCATATCTGTCCTTTTTACACCTGCTATTGAGGTTTTGCCAATGTAGTAGCTTTTTTTTTGACCTGGCACAAACCTTTCTGGCTGAGTTAATTAGTAAAAAAAGCTACTACATTGTATGATTTCCAGTTTGTTTGGCTGATGAGGTAAGACTGGTATGAATTATAGCAATTTATACAGAGATTCAGGAATACTTAGTTGTCATTTCACATTCTATTTGTCAAGAAAACAAAATCAGAAATATTTAAATTAATATTTTGTAATCTTTAGAGAAAAAAATATTTGACTATCTCTTGTCAAAAAGACAACAGTGAGTTAAGAATGGACACCGGAAACTTTAATAGGAGGTATGACTAGCGCCAGGTTGGTTGTGTACTTACTGTAAAGTGTTACTAAAAATAAAAAAAGTCTTGAGGAGAGTGGCTAATAGATGCCGACAGTGTTTACTGAGATTAATGATGATACAAGCGCGTTAAGGAATTGGAATTGTAACCAGAAAGGGGTTTGAATGGCTGGCATATTATCAGTTTCCCGCACGGATCTAGCCCAGCGTCGTAAGAAATTACGGCGGCGGCGGCAGATGAAAATTATTCAAGCTGTTTGGCGAACTTTTGCCATTACTGGTTTGGCGGGTGGATTGCTGTGGGTGGCAATTCAACCGATGTGGGTGTTAAAAACTCCCAAACAAGTAGTGATGAAATCAGGCAATCAATTACTGTCAGATGAGACAACTAAATCCCTGTTGGTGCTATCTTATCCCCAATCTTTGTGGCGGATTGAACCAGCAGCGATCGCTAACTCTTTGAAAAAACAACCAACTATTGCCCAAGCGATCGTCAGACGCCGCCTCTTTCCCCCTGGATTAAACATCGAAATCCAAGAAAGAGTCCCTGTCGCGGTAACTCAAACACCAAGTGGACAAAATCAAGGCACTGGCAACAAAAAAATCACAATCGGCTTACTAGATGCCAGTGGGGCCTGGATGCCTTTAGAAAAATACACATCACTGAATCCCACTAGGAAACTACCCAATCTCAGAGTAATTGGGTCGCCAAAACAATACTGTCTCTACTGGACTCAAATTCATCAAGCTGTCAGCCAAAGTTCCGTAAAAATTATGGAAATTGATTGCCAAAATCCAGCGAATTTAATTTTGAAAACAGAACTAGGAAATGTACATCTTGGCGTTCCAGGCCCCCAGTTGTCTGAACAAATTAAGGTACTCGCCCAAATGCGCCATTTATCAGCAAAACTCAATTCCGGTCAAATAGAGTATATTGATCTGAAAAATCCCGAATTCCCCTTAGTACAAATGAACCAAAAAGACCAAAAATTAACTCCCAAAACCCCTAAAAACATCTAGCAATATTTAATGTATTGATAGCTCCTAGTAAATTAAGAAGCTTTCTGCTGATAAATGTATTTATTATTTTCAGTTTTTCAGCAAACCGCACGAAAATCGGCATTAACTTCTAATTAAAATGAGAAGATCGATCATATAAATTTCCATTGCGAGTAAAACACTCTCAATTGTTACCCTAACATCTAAGTAGTAGGGTGCAAGATGTCGGATAATCTAACTTTGGTCTGTTGAGGATACTTCCAAAGACAGTTTACTGAAGTTGAAATCTGTAAATTTCAGTACTGCCAAAAGTTGCGTAAATGCTGCTTGTGAGCAATCAGTTTGGACTATTTGGTACCGTAATTCCTAATTGGGTTAAGAAACCTCTAGGAAAATGTTGATTTTTTGACCACACTAGTGAGGGTTCTCGTAAGATAAACTATTGCTGCAAACAAAGTGTCCATTAAGACCCCCCAAACAACAAATTAATCAGGTATAGTCTGACAAGTAAATTCTTGCTTGCTTCAACCTTAAGAATAAGTAAGTATAAGGTAAAGTTTGTGTCTAAAGTTGCAATCATCCCCAATGGTGAAACCTATTAACAATATTATTGAGGCAGATAAGATGCGCTGTAGTGTGTCTTTAGAAGTTATGTCCTTCCCTGAGAAGAATCAAGAGATTAATGTCTGGTTGAAGTTATACAGGTCACTTTTAGATAAATATAGGTATACTTCTCTAGAATTGGCTGTGCGATCGGCTGCGTTAAAAGCTTATCCCATAGCAAATTTTCGCACTGCCAATTCTGTTAGGCTTGGCAGTAGTGAAAACAATAAAAAACAGTGCCATAGTATTGTGGCAGTGTCAAACTATAGTTGACTCTTAGGTGAATAGCACCTGAAAAAGTCGTTTATCTACCCTTTCACAAATCCAATGACACTTGATAATAACCAAGGACTTACCTATAAAAATTCCCAATCTCCGGGACAGCCTGGGTTCTCTCTAGCAGTTAACTCGACCAATCCGTTTAATAACTCTGGGCTGAACTTCGGACAAAATCACGAGAATAAGAAGATTTCTGCGGAAAATAGCCGAATTGGCGAGATTGTTCCTGGTCGGGTTGCCAACATCAAAGTGATTGGTGTCGGTGGCGGCGGTGGCAATGCCGTTAACCGCATGATCGAATCTGATGTCTCTGGTGTAGAATTTTGGTCAATTAATACTGATGCCCAAGCTTTAACTTTGGCAGGCGCTCCCAGTAGATTACAAATTGGCCAAAAACTAACGCGGGGTTTAGGAGCAGGTGGTAATCCTGCCATTGGTCAAAAGGCAGCGGAGGAATCACGAGACGAAATTGCTACGGCTTTAGAGGGTGCTGACCTAGTATTTATCACCGCCGGTATGGGTGGTGGTACTGGAACTGGTGCAGCCCCAATCGTGGCAGAAGTAGCAAAAGAAATGGGCGCTCTGACTGTTGGGGTAGTCACACGTCCATTCGTCTTTGAAGGTCGCCGCCGCACCAGCCAAGCAGAACAAGGGATTGAAGGACTAAAAAGTAGGGTAGATACACTGATTATTATCCCCAACAACAAATTGCTGGAAGTGATCCCCGAACAAACGCCTGTGCAAGAAGCTTTTCGCTATGCAGATGATGTGCTGCGTCAAGGGGTGCAAGGTATTTCTGATATCATCACCATTCCCGGTTTGGTAAACGTTGACTTTGCTGATGTCCGAGCTATTATGGCAGATGCGGGATCGGCATTGATGGGAATTGGTGTGAGTTCTGGGAAATCTAGAGCCAGAGAAGCTGCGATCGCAGCTATTTCTTCGCCATTACTAGAGTCTTCTATTGAAGGCGCTAGAGGAGTTGTATTTAATATTACTGGTGGTACTGACCTGACTTTGCATGAAGTGAATGCAGCCGCAGAAGCAATCTATGAAGTAGTCGATCCCAACGCCAATATTATTTTTGGGGCTGTAATTGATGACAGACTCCAAGGCGAGGTAAGAATTACTGTAATTGCCACCGGATTTACAGGTGAAGTGCAAGCTGCCGTACAACAAAGCGTAGCTAACGTTCGAGTAGCACCTAATACCTCGAAGCGACCAACAACACAACAACCCGCAGTTAATCCCCCAACTTCAACTCCAACTGCAACTCCAACTCCAACTCCAATTCCAGAACCAAAAGAAAAAATTGGATTGGATATACCTGACTTTCTGAAAAACCGACGAACACCACGGAATTAAAAGATTTTGGATTTGAGATTTTAGATTAAATTAGCAGTCTCAGGTTAGGCTGAGTGCTGTATAAAATCTGTTAGTTTCAGGGTTTTACCAAAAGCAGGGATAAGCAATCTGTTGCCATCCCTAATTTTGCTCATTGGTAAAGAAATTTGTTAAAGCTACTTATAGAATTAACTTGGGCAGGAGTTTGCTGGCTTCCATGTCTAGCTGTGCTTTGGGAATAAATAAACCAGAAGACCTTCCCGATGAGGAATGCTTAAGCGTAGCCAGTCGTAGACATAGTTACATCTACCACCGCAACCTATTAAACTTATATTCAATATAAATAAACAAAGCTGCGTGGGTAACTTACCCACACAAGCGTCTGAAGGAATTCTGTTTTCTGGAGAATAGACACCAAGTAAAGAATAATTTACATTTATTTTTTAGTTTTTAGTGAGTGTTCAATCCATTGAATAACCTGATGACCAAGATTAGTACCATCTAGGCGATCGATTTCACGAATTCCTGTAGGACTAGTTACGTTAACTTCAGTTAAGTAGCCACCAATAACATCAATCCCCACAAAAATTAAACCGTCTTGGCGTAAGCGTTCGGCTACTTGGGTACAAATTTCATTTTCTCTTGAGGTAATTTCGGTTTGAGCGACTGTACCACCAGTTGCCATATTATTGCGAAAATCAGTTCCACTAGAGAGGCGATTGAGCGCACCAATCGGTTCGCCATTGAGCAGGATAATTCGTTTATCTCCTGCTTTTGCCTCCGGTAGATAGGTTTGTACCATTACTGGCACTCGACCTTGGAGGGTACTGAGTTCGACAATGGAGTTAAAATTGCGATCGCTTGATTGCATAAATAAAATTCCTTCTCCAGCTTTGTTTCCCAGTGGTTTGAGAACTGCTGCCCCCTTTGCTTTGACAAATTCTCGGATAAACTCTTTATCAGCACTGACAATCGTTTCTGGAATTGCTTTGGTAAACTGGAGGGCATACATTTTTTCATTTGCCCCTCGGATGCCGCTAGGACTGTTAATCAGTAGGGTTTTATTTTGATCAATGTAATCCAGAATGTAGGTGGCATAGAGGTAGGAATCATTTACAGGTGGATCTGTCCGCATAAATACGGCATCCATTGTCTCTAAAGAAGTTAAGGAAGAATCGCTCAACTTATACCAAGGATTCGCCGCTACCCAGCGTCCCTCGACTAACTGCACTGGTACAAGTTCGACTCGCTGTAGTACAGCCCAAGCTTTGCCCTCCACTACACTCAGCAGATTTGCTTGAGTTATCCAAACTTCGTGTCCCAGAATTTGCGCTGCTTCGATCAGGGCAATGCTGGTATCATGACACGGGTCAAGTAGATGGATGGGATCAATGATAAAAGCCAGTTTCACCCTTTATACCTCAATCACCAAGAAATTAAATGGTTATTCAATTATTATCTCTTGACGATCTTACTAATTGACGTACATCTGTACTGCTGAGTCGAAACTGGAGGGTAAAGTCTTGTGGACAGATGCTTTTGCAAGAAAAAAGTTCGTAAATAGAGTTTTAGTCGATTGTTGCTAGCGATCGCAATATCTTCTAAACTTAGACAGTAGTTAGTAGCTCATCCAGCTTACCTTGACTATCTAAAGCGTGGATGTCATCACAACCACCAATATGGTCATCATTGATGAAAATTTGCGGTAAAGAGCGCCGTCCATTTGCTCTTTGAGCCATTTTGTTTCTGGCTGCTTCATCTCCGTCAATGCTGTATTCGGTAAATTCAACACCCTTACTCTTCAGTAAACTTTTGGCACGGATGCAAAAAGGGCAAGTCCTCCAAGTGTAAATTTCTACTTTGGCAGCCATAATGTCCTCAACTTGATTTAATACTTCTTAATTTTAGAACTTTGCCACTGGCTGTAGCGGCTCTATTCTCTTTTAATCTAAGCCCATGCAAAATATTTTATAGTGTTAAATAATGAATAAATAAATATCAGTCAAGTAAATCTACTAGTATCTTATAGCATAGAATTTGTTATCTACGAACAGATAAAACATAGCGGAGCTTTTTCGTCTGACATTAGTTGTCAAAATAAGCGCCGCTATTTAGCTAATAGGTCAGTTTTTCAATGATTTTGGCAAATGCTGCCGATACTGTGTAACGAAAAAATTTTGAATTAGACTAAAGGCTTTTTCTTTAGCAGTCTCAGCGCACCTACAGCAAATAAGCCTAAAGCTCCTGATGTACCAGGCTCAGGTACTCTTCTTGGTGAGGGTTCCTTAGATTTATAATATTTTCCTTGACCTGTTCCACTAGTACCTAGATTAGTTCCTTCAATACTCTGGTAGCGTACTCCAAAGTTACCTAGTGCAAATGAGTCAACGGGCTTATTGAAAGCGAGAGAGAAGGAGAACTTCTGAAGACCATCTTCTGTTCTCACACCACCATTCTGTCCACCCTGACAGGTGTTACCGTCAGTGAAGCATACATCTATATCACCAAACTGATTGGGAAAATTACCGTTGAGAACAGCGTTGCTAAAAAGTCCCGACGAACTTGTTTTTCCAGAAGCCAAATCAAGTTTATTGGTAGACAGAAGGTCGGAATACACATTAAAACCCAAGCCAGAAGTTCTAGAGTTGATGCCATTACTAGAGGTGTTATCTAAAGCGACATCAAAATTTGCTGCCACACCAGTGAAGCTTTTCAAAGTCAACCATGCTGTAGACGTTAGTCCAGAGACATTTTGCGTAGCTACGCTACCATCAAAGTTAAATTGGAACTTTTTACCAATATCGCTAAGATTGAAATGGGTGCGACTCTTTTAGGAATACGGTGTATTATAAAGGAGTAATAGATGAATTGCTTTGCAGAGTAGTATAGCCAGT